>CALMKK010000102.1 GCA_937867135.1 uncultured candidate division Zixibacteria bacterium | reverse complement strand
TTCCCCTGTCGGCTAACCGGACCGATATAAAAGTTATCGAGGCGGTCAAAGGGGTTGAAGACGGGGCGGATGAAATCGATATGGTAGTCAATGTCGGATGGCTTTATTCGGGGGAGTACCGCCTGGCGGAAGAAGAAATATATGAAGTACGGCGGAATCTTCCGGATAATATAATCTTAAAAGTCATCATTGAAGCGCCGCGTATTTCGCCTGAGGCGCAGGTGGCGGCGGTAAAAGCGGTTATCAACGGCGGAGCGCAGTTTGTCAAAACCGCCACCGGATTTTTCGGGGGCGCGACGGTGGAAATTGTGAAACGGCTCAAAGAAGCGGCCAAGGGACAGGTGCAAGTGAAGGCTTCGGGCGGAATTAGAACATTGGCCGATACCGAGAGCCTGATTGCCGCCGGTGCGGATCGGATCGGTTCATCGGCGTCGGTGGAGATAATGAAAGAGTGTGTGAGTCAAAATAAATGACAGACAAAAATTCACAAATTGCTGACATTTATGCTCCTTTGATAAACTTTAGGATTTTAAGATATCTATTTACGACTATAATTATTTTTATTTTTGTGTCATCAAATAATCTGTATGGCCAGGTCATGATTGATAGGGCATCACGTGATGAATTGAAGAAACTGATTCCGAAAGATATCTTGGATAAATGCAATTCTGATCGTTTAAATGATATGCAATTCCAGAGAGATTACCCACCACCGGATGGGATTATTGAACCCGATACGTCTTTATGGTCCTTGATATTTCTGCCGCAAGTTATGGAAGCAAGATATCTGCAAATTCATGGCAAATCATATATTCTTGCAATAGCCGGGTGCTATGGGTGTATGGCAATACTTCTTGCTGATTCATCGTCTGATCCCCAAGTGATTTTTAGACTAAGGCCTAACATTCCTTTTCATTCAGGATATTTTAATGATTACAAAAAGCCTCTTATGGATATAAATGGAGACAGCATTCCTGATATTGAAGTCAACTTTTCCTATGGCGGAATTGGTTCTGAGGTGCGGTTTCTTTCTATTTTGCCGGATAGTTTGTATTTCCTGAGCAACGATGATGGTTATGGATTCGGATTGGACCGAGGCCAGCTTAAATTGATTGATATTGATGACGATGGCATCATGGAAATTTATATTGATAATTGTGATATATATGGCAAGAGAATTGATTGCCAGCTCTATAAATGGGATGGCGTGAAGTACGTTTTAATCAGTACCGATTGTTTGGAGAAGAAGTGAAAGAAACCCGGCCCCATCTCGGTATCATGTTCAAATGCTGTAAAGTGTACGCGCGGATATATTTGAATAAGAAAGGCGACGCCTTTGTGGGATGGTGCCCAAAATGCGCGGCCAAGGTCGAAGTCAAAGTCTCCCCGACCGGGTCCACCAAGCGGTTTTTTACGGCGGAATAATTATGGCCCTGATGAAATCAAAAATCGTGGTGGTGCCGCTGGGGGAAGTTGATTTTATGATGGTCAACCGTCTGGCGACTAATGTCGGGCCGATTTTCGGGCGGTCGGTTGATATTCTCAAAGGAATGAAATTGCCCGATGAGGGGCTCAATGTTATCCGCAACCAGTATTATGCCAGTAATCTTCTCGCCAAACTGGAGCGGGTCAAAGCCAATCACAAGGAGATCGTGCTGGGAGTCTGCGAGGAAGATTTGTACTTGCCGGATGAGCCGTATATTATCGGCCACTCCGATACGGTTTGCGCCACGGCGGTGGTTTCCCTTTTTCGGATTCGTCAGGAATTTTACGGCCTTCCCGAAGATGAATCCAAAGTTTATACCCGCCTTTTCAAGCAGGCGGTGCATCAGCTGGCCCATTTGTTCGACCTGACCAGTTGCCGCAATCCCCGCTGTGTCAATTATTTCTCGCAGAATATGATTGACATCGACAACAAGGGGGAACGATTTTGCGATATATGCAAGCGCGGATTAGCCGAGAAAAGATAATAATAATATGAATCTGCCCCAGATTCTGGAATCATTCAAAACCGATCCCGCGATAAAGAACAATATCTCCCACTGGGAAATTATTCCGCCCCGCGAAGGTATCTATGAAGATTTTCCGGAATATCTCGACGCCCGGCTGATTTCCCTTTTTGACAAGCGGGGAATCAACAAACTGTATTCGCATCAGCGGAGCGCCGTTGATTCCATTCACAGCGGTCAAGATACCGTGATCGTCACGCCGACGGCATCGGGAAAGACGCTCTGCTACAACCTTCCCGTTCTGGACAGCATCATCAAGAATAAATCGACCCGCGCCCTGTACCTCTTCCCTACCAAGGCCCTTTCGCAGGATCAACTGGCGGAATTGACCGGACTGATCGATGCTCTTGATATCGATATAAAGACATATACTTTCGACGGCGACACTCCTCAGACCGCCCGACGGCTGATCCGTTCCGCCGGGCATATCGTGGTGACCAACCCGGATATGCTTCATGCCGGAATTTTGCCGCATCATACCAAATGGATCAAGCTGTTCGAGAATTTGCAATATGTCGTTATCGATGAGATTCATCATTACCGGGGGATATTCGGTTCCCATCTGGCGAATGTGGTGCGGCGGCTGAAACGGATTTGCGAATTTTACGGCTCCAATCCGATTTTTATTACCTGCTCGGCGACAATCGCCAACCCGGATGAATTGGCGGAGAAAATAATCGGGCGGAAGGTGCATCTGGTCGATAACAACGGCGCGCCATCGGGGGAAAAGCATTTCATCATTTACAATCCGCCGGTAATAAACAAGCAACTCGGTATCCGTAAATCGGCCCTGAATGAAGCGCAGGATATCGCCGAAAAATTCATTACGAACCGGATACAGACCATTATTTTCGCCCAGTACCGCCTTCAAGTGGAAGTTCTCCTGACATACTTGCGTGAGCGGTTCAAAGAACCATTCGGGAAAAATATCCGGGTGGCCGGGTATCGCGGCGGATACTTGCCGAATCAGAGACGCGAAATCGAGCAGGGGCTTCGGCGCGGCGAAATAATTGGAGTGGTTTCGACCAATGCCCTCGAATTGGGGATTGATATCGGGGCACTCGATGTTTCCATTATCTGCGGCTACCCCGGATCGATCTCATCGGTCTGGCAACAGGCGGGGCGAGCCGGGCGGCGCTCGGGGAGTTCGGTGACGATTTTTGTCGCCAACAGCTCCGCCATAAATCAATTTTTGGCGCACAATAGTACATATCTGCTCAAGCGGACACCGGAGATGGGGATAATCGACCCGAATAATCTGATTATAAGCACCAATCATATCAAGTGCGCCAGTTTCGAATTGCCGTTCCACAAAGAGGAAGCGTTTCGCCCGGACGGCACCGAGGAAATTCTGAATTATCTGGAAGATCAAAAAATTGTGCGGCAGACCGGCGGGAAATATCACTGGTCCTCCGAGATATACCCGGCGCAGGGGGTATCGCTCCGGTCGGCGTCGCCGGATAATTTTGTCATTCTCAATCAGACCGATAATAATCGCGTTATCGGCGAAGTCGATTACTATTCCGCGCCGATATTTCTGCATCCCGAAGCGATATACCTTCACGATGCCGAACAATTTCAGGTCACGGAACTCGACTGGGAAGGGAAAAAGGCGTATGTCAAAGAAGCGGCGGTCGATTATTACACCGATGCCGAAACCAAATCGGATTTGAAAGTCCTATCGGTCTCGGATGAAAAGCGAGTTTATGACGCGGTCTTATCATGGGGTGAAGTGACGGTCACGATGGTAACGGTTCTGTTCAAGAAGATAAAATTCCACACCCATGAAAATGTCGGTTCCGGAAAATTAAATCTTCCTGAATTGGAGCTTCATACGAACGCTTTCTGGTACGCGTTTCCGGGTGATATCAGGTTCAAATTGAATCTCGAGGGGGAAACCTTCGGCGGGGCATTGCGCGGATTGGCCAATATCCTCGGCAAAATTGCGCCGCTCTGGGTGATGTGCGACCCGCATGATCTTCGCTCGATCTCGCAGGTGCGCTCACCGTTCAGCGAGCTCCCGACCATATATATCTACGAAAATATCCCCGACGGGGTCGGTTATTCGGAAAAATTGTTCAATATTTCCGATGATTTGTTCCGTGCCTGTCTGGAGCAGGTACGCGAATGCCCGTGCCAGGGAGGGTGCCCTTCGTGTGTCGGTCCGGCGATGGAAGTGGGGGAATCGGGCAAGGAGGGGACAATCAAGTTGCTCCGCTATATGCTCGGGGATAAATAATAAAAAGAATGAGAGAATGAAATCCGCACTATCGGTTTCGACCCGGCCGGCGTGCAAAGACTGCGACGGAGTTGCCGTCAAAGGCCCGGCCCTGACGGGAGAACCCGCTGATCACAATATTCAGAATCGAAGACGACCCTGATTTGCATTCCCAGAAATGCAAATCAAATAATCGCCAATACCGCCCGGACCTTCCCGTATAAAATACGATTCTTATGAAAATTGCATTATTCATATGGGGAGTATTTCTTATTATGTCTATCGATGCGAAAACGGCCAGGGTTGATTTTGATTCTTTATGGAACTACGATAATCCGGCCGCCACTGAAGCCAAATTCCGGGAATTATTGCCTGATGCGAAATCTATGGGCGATACCGGCTATTATGCCGAACTTCTGACCCAGATTGCCCGTACGCAGGGTTTACAGCAACAATTTGATTTCGCCCATGCGACACTGGATACGGTACAGGGGATGCTGAGAGCGGCGGGGGAAAAGGCGCATGTCCGATACCTTCTGGAACGGGGCCGGGCGTTTAATTCGGATGGGAAGGCTGTTGAAGCGATACCGCTATTTACCGAAGCCTGGGAGACGGCCCTAAAAGAGCATCTCGATTTTTATGCGGTCGATGCCGCCCATATGCTGGGAATTGTCGCGCCGAGCGATCAGCGGATGGCCTGGAACGAAAAGGCGTTGGAACTGGCGGAGAAGTCAAGCGATCCCCGGGCGCGAAAATGGCAGGGAAGTTTATACAATAATATTGGCTGGACTTATTTCGACCAAAAAAAATATTATACGGCGCTCGATATGTTCCAAAAGGCGGTAGTATCCCGCCGCGAACAGGGGGCGCCGATACCGCTTCGGGTAGCCGAATGGTGCCTGGCCAAAACCTATCGGATGCTGGGACGAGTCGATGAAGCGCTTATCATACAGCAGAGACTTCTGAAGGAGTGGCAGGGGGCCGGGGAAGATAACGATGGATATGTTTATGAAGAATTGGGGGAATGCCTCATGACATTGAACCGTCCCGAAGAAGCCGTGCCCTATTTCGCGAAGGCATATGAGTTGCTCTCCACGGATATCTGGCTCTCGCGCGATGAACCGGCCCGCCTGCAGAGATTGAAGGAATTGGGGCGGGTGAAATAAATAAAATCAAATTGACGGAAGAGTCTAAACCGCAGGGGTTCGGATATATGCGGGCCGAATCAATTGGGCGGTGGGTCTGCCGTAAAAGTTGCAAATGTCAGGATTGAAGACGATCCTGACCTACGTTTCTAATGTATTTCCACCAATTTTATATCAAAAGTCAGGTCTTTTCCGGCTAACGGATGGTTGGCGTCGATGGTGATCGCGGTTTCGGAAACGGCCGTAATCGTGACCG
>CALMKK010000101.1 GCA_937867135.1 uncultured candidate division Zixibacteria bacterium | reverse complement strand
TGCACCAAATAGCGCGGATTATATTCCCGGCCGCTGGAATCGACAACGCGGGTTATTTCCAGAACATTGGCGATATCTTCGGGAAGTTCCACTTCCACCAGACGATTGCCGCCGGTATGCTTGAAAAGGGTCAGTTCATTTTTATTAACCGCGATGAAACAATTAAAATGAATCTCAAACGACGACTGCAATTTGGTTTTATCGCCGCCGCGGGGCAAATCGATTCGAATCCAATAAAGCTTCTCATTGGGCGAAGGAGGATTCAGACCGGCGGAAAACATTTTTTCCGAAATATCCCGATCAATCGCCCCGACTGCCCATCCGGCGGTGAAAATTTGAGGCAAAAGCACGAAATTATCTTCAAGGTTTTTGAACAAATCGCGGCTGGTACGAAGTCCACCCCAGTCAATGCGCCGCCCTTCGATGGAATGAATTTCCGAAAGACTGTCCATTAGCCCGGGACAAAAACGGCTTTCCTCACGGAAATGACCGGATGAATCCCCGGCGAGCCAGTGCCCCCAACGCAACTGCTTCAGCGCCTCCGCGGCACCTTTGACAAAAAGGACGGCGCCGGTCAAATCGGACGGCATCCCGTCAAATTCCACGGCAATAAAAATTTTCCCATGATCGCCTGAAGGAAATGATAACGGCTGTCGCGATATTCCGGAAGTATTCGTAACCGGAGAAAGGTCCAGAAACGCACCGCCGGCCGACAGATAAATATATTTAATTCGGGCGGCCAGGAGCCGCTCCTTGCGCAAAGGCGAAAAAAAGAAGGTCTGGCCCCCCTCGCGCTTTTCCTTATAAAAGAAACGCAGATGGGGATCAACTTCGACCACCGGATCGCTCGGTTGACAGCGCATCACGGTATAAGCCGGAACCGGCCAACGCTTGCTTTCAGGGCAAACAGCCCGAATCAAGGAGTTGGCGGCCATTTCCCAAACCGAATCAAGGCGTTTATCGATAAGCGATAATTGATGGGCGTGCAACTGCATCAGGATTTTTAAAACCGGGTCGAGCCGCTCCGGCGATTCGGGCACCTGCTGGTTCCAAGTCCGCAATTCGCGATGCATATCGGCGAATATTTTTTCAGGCGAGCGGGATGGTGATGATTTTATTTCCATAATACCATTTTATCTTTTTATTCTATCCCAGATTGAAGGTTCCTTCATATTTCTTTTCTTCCGAGTCCTCCCGATAATTACCGGTGACCTTTACCGCCATTCCAAGCACATGAACCCCGCCTTGCGCTTCGCCCACGCTTACAAATGAAACGGATAAATTATAAAGCCGTTTCTCGGATTTGTCGATGGCGTTGCGCAGGCTGGCGCGGATTTCGGCTTTATTGGCCGTATAAAGATCGGAGTATTCCCGGTCCCAAATATCACAGCCGTAGTCGGGGTTAAACGGCAGGGATCCAAGGCGGGTGCTCAGAATCAACCCGATAGAATAAGTGAGCGACTCTTCCAAAGTCGCCTTGCTGAGATATCCTTCCCTCAAAACTAATGGTAACGATAGATATTCCATAGGTGCAATCAATTGATTTTAACCATAGAGCCTTTGACATTAACCATGCTGCCTTCAAGGTCCGATTGCATGCCGCCCTTCAACTTCAAATTGCCGCTTCCCTCGGCGTTCAAATCACTCCCGGCCTTGATCTCAATTTTCTGGTCGGCATTCAGAGTAATATTTTTACCTTTGATGCTGATATCGCCGTTCTGGCTCTCGATTGTTATGCTGGGTCCGGAAGTCTGCATGACGATGCTGTTTTTGCCGTCCTTCATGGAAATTTTTATCTCTTCGCTTCCCGAGGTGTTTTTTATCTGAATCAGATTCCCGCCTTTAGTCAATAATTGCTGGATATCATTTTTGGAATCGACGGCGTTGGCATCCGGAGCGTTGTCTTTGTCATAAAGCGACCCAAGGGCCACCGGCATCTCGGGATTTCCCTGTTCAAATCCAATTAAAACGATATCATTAATTTCCGGAAGACAATACCAGCCCATTTTATTACCGGCGTGCAGACTGAGATATCGAACCCAGGCGGTATCGCTTTGAATCCAGGGGAATTTGACTTTGATGCGTCCCAGTTTTTCAGGGTCGTTATTATCAACCACGACCGCGGACTGCAAGTCGGTAAAAGGCTGAAGATTGAACCGGGTCGATGGAAAGGCGGTATCAAGCGGGGTGCAGATAAAAGTATTATGATACTTTCCGCTCTCATCGAAGATATGGCAGACCGAATTGACCCAGAATGTGCCGTCGAGTTTGGACATTCCCTTAATTTTCACGCAATGTCCGACAGCGACTTTGGGGACTATTGAAAATCCCCGGCACTGAATCATTTTCCCCAGACTGCCGTTTTTTTCGACCTGCAAAATTTCATCCAGGCTTTGGGCATCGGTTATAAATTTAGATGCTACCGTGTAGCCGGAACTTTTATATATATTTTTTGAGGCATCGGGAGAAGTTTTAAGCATCGCAGGAAGCGATGATTGAGCCGGGAGGGATTGCGAATCCTGGGTGAAAATTTTGCTTTGCTCGTAATTATACACCGCCGCCGTAAATTCCGGCGCCACCGTCCCCAACCCGAAAGAAAATGAGCCGAGAGTTTCCCGCCAAACCAGTTCTTCCGCCCCGGAACCGGAAGCCTTAACGACGCGAAATTCCTTGCCGTCATAAAAGGCGAATTTGCCGTTATGATAGGCCAACCGCATGACTAATTCATAATCGCTTTCGCGGTATTGAACCGCAAATTTGGATGTCCCTTTGGTCGAATCGACACTTCCCAGCGTAATGGGGTAATTTCGGAGAGTCGAACCGATAATATCACTGGCCGATTGGTCGTAGAAAAAGGCATTCTTCTTCGCATCATCAAGAGCGATAGTGGGGCTGTTGGCGGTGATGCGAACGGAATTGAGACCATCGATGCTGTTTTCAAGGCTGACTTGAGTGACGATCCCGATAAATTCCAGCTCCCGGGAGGCGTCGACCATGCCCCCGGTCGGCTTAATATTCAGTGAAATCGATTTCCCGAGAAAAGCGGCATAACCCGAAGGATCATCGAAATCCTGCCCGCTCTGGACATTGCCGACCTGCTTGATACCGACCTGCAGAGTATGGTGATTGTCGATATATTGATCCAATTGAATTGAGGAAAGAGTTTGCTTGATTTCTTTATTATCGATTCGAACCGTGCATATGGCCGCGGTTTCCAAGAGAGCCTTTTCCTTTGAATCCATTTTTTCCTGCTCTTCCTTATTCCTAGGATAAAAAATTAAACCGGGCGGGAGCAGGTGGTTTTCCCGCCCGGCAAATGCTAATGCTTATTCCTGCCAGCGGTTGTCAATTTCGGCGTCGCCGATCGAAAGCTTATGACAGGATATTTCAAAGTATTCATAAACCTGATCGTCCGCGCGCATTTTGACGTGCGGGATATGTTCCTCGTAGCGGGTTATAAATCCCTCTTCCCATGACAGCTCTTTCATGGTGGCGTCATCGGGATTCTTAAAAGTCACCTTTCCCGCTTTCCAGTTCGGTTTGCTGGAATCCATCGCCCAGCGGGCGATATTGGAATTCTCATCCGATTCCCGCGTGACTTTTATAACTCCCGCATGGGCCCGATCGGCCGGACGACCGGTTTCGTCTTTGGCGGTGTACAATTCGTACCCGACTTCATAGACGTTCTTATAAACGACACCGTCGATTTCAAGAATTGGTCTGCGAGCCATAACAGATTCTCCTCTGATTTAATCTGGTTAATTTGCCTAATTGCGCTATTATTATCCTATTTGTCCTTGACATTGGTCTGCGTTCCCTCGTTCCAGGCGACAAACTCGATATTGAAAGATCGCGCCGGATATTTGGGATTCAGACTTATTTTAACGTCGACTTCCTGGCGTTTCCGCATTTCTTCATCGGCGAAAATATCAACCTTGAAATCCTGCAGAATGTTATCGCCGCCGGTAATGGCTTTCATGAACTTGTCGATATCCTTGCGCATGGTATCGATAAATTTCTGGTCGATGACCGTGAAGGTCTGCTTGTTCAGATAATTGCGCATGGTTTTGTAAACATAGTCATAGGTCCGACGAATCGAATAGACATTAAAAGTCTCTTTGGAGAATAAAGTGGCCGCTCCCATCGCGACCGCCGTCCCTTCGAAATTGACCAGCGGATTGACGCCTTTTTCGTTGATTTTGCTGGCGTCAGGCTGATTGGCCTTAAAGCGCAGATATTTCGCATCGTTGATCTTGCCGAACTTGAAGCCGGCCATCGGCTGCTGCATGCCGACCGTGAGATCGCCTTGATACATCTTTCCCGCCACGGCCGCCGAGGGCGGAATCCACATATCCTGATCTTCATATTGATTGGCGTTGCGGGCGAGAACGTAGTTGGCAAAGACCGAAACATACTGCTTGAAATTATCAATGCCCATCATGTTGGCGTAATTGGGATCGTCCAGCATATCCATCACTTCCTCGAACTTCTCGAAATTGGGCAAATCGGTCAGGATATGGACCTTGTTGGGAAATCCCAGCTGACGGGCGAAAGTATCGATATTTTCGACACTTCCGAGATAACCGGGGACCACACACATCGAGAAACATTCCTTGATGCTCCATTCGCGATAGAGATCGGCAATCGCTTTGCAAAGACTCTCGAATTTTTCCTTATCATCCGGATTGGATAATTCCTCCGCCGAGGCGTTGGCGAAATAGGCATTGACTTTTTCATCCGGTTCCTGCTGGGCATTGGCGAAAAATTTGTCAATGGCGCGATAGGTGGTTTCCATATCGCGGCTGGCGTCGAATACTTTTTTCATATTCTTTTCCAGATTCGTCTGGAGTTTGGCCGATTCTTCGCTCAAAGCCTTTCTGATATCATCGGGAGATCCGGCCTTGTCCAGATAGTCATGCCACATTTTCAGCCGCTGCGCCAAAAGCTTTCTCTGTTTGCCAAAATCCTTTTTGGTCAGAAATTCCTTGCGCTGGAAATCTTTTTTGGGATCGAGCCATTCCACGCCCCGGACCAGGTCGCCATCGGCAGTCTTAAAGGACGGCAAAAGGGAGGCCAACTTGCTGAAATCACCGAAATTGGCCCCCATTAACGAGGCGAATTCGGCATCGGATATTTTTTCGGCCTCCATTGCCGGACGGGCTTCGGCCGCTTCCTGGGGTTGTGCTTCTCTTTTTTCTTCTTCACCCATAAAATTCACCTCTTTTCTATTCGCTCAAAAGGTCGATGTAATAACGCATCACCTTAAGAAGAGCCTCTTTCTTTTCCTTATCTTCAACCGTCTTTTTAAGGGCGTTGTTTTTTTTCAGTTGTTTTTCCAGATCATCCAGCATCTCTTTACCGTAGTAGACCGACGAAAGATGATCGTTTTTCTCAATCAATTCCTTGGGAGTAAAATCTTTCATGGATGTCACTTCGAAATTGGCGTTAACCTGTTGCCCCTCGCTCGATTCCAGTTCCGCGGAAAAAGCGGG
>CALMKK010000100.1 GCA_937867135.1 uncultured candidate division Zixibacteria bacterium | reverse complement strand
AACAGACTGTCTATGCAACGCAGGGACGGGCCAGAGCAATTTTCGCCTATGACAGCATCTTATACATTGCCGAAGATGAAAAAGGAGTCGAGCTGATATCGGTATCGGATATTAATAATCCCTCTAAAATCAGCCTGATTGATACTCCCGGACAGGCGCTTGATATTGCCGTGTCCGGGAACTATGCCTTCGTGGCCGATGGGGCGCCGGGCGGTCTGCAAATTATCAATGTAAAAAATAAACTGGACCCTTATATAGTAGGATATTATCCTACCCCCGACATCGCCCAGAGCGTGACGTATGACGGCAACTTCATTTATGTGGCGGCGGGAGCCGCGGGGCTTTTGGTTCTGCAATTCACCCCCTGATCGGTTCAGCCGGCCTTAATCTCTGATAAAATGGGGTAAATCGAAAGGAATTTCAAAGGAAAATTCTATAAGCCCCCCCGGAATATTATTATCATACCATGGCGTTTGATAGATCACTTTCTTGACGCCATTTTTCTCGATCGTATAGGCATTGGTTCGACCGTTCCTAATCATTTCTAGCAATTTCACTTTTGATGCTTCGGAGTGGCAATCGAAAAGATTTTTACCGATCAGGGCGGCGCCGCCGTCATCGGCGAAAGTGGTACAGGCCTTTTTATTCATATATAAAATTTTCCCATTGACATCACAGACGGTAATGGCGCAGGCAGTACCCTCAAGCATCGAAATGTCGTTCATAGCGGCCGTCCTTTAAATAAATTAAGGGCGAATTTGATTTATGGCCGTTTCAAATCCGCCCGTTTTTCAAGCTTTAAATAGAAATCAGACAGCTCCCTTGAGCATGAACATCGTTTCATGCGCCTTTTTCTGGTTATATTCAAAGGCCAGATTCTTATAGTTAACCACATCGATAATGGTCCCGATCAAGCAAATACCGCCGGTGAAAAGATACAAAAGTCCCATGCCGATTTGCTCGAGAAAGAAGCGGTGGACGCCGGCGATGGCTACAAATCCGAGGAGCGCCATCAACAATACCGTCTGCGGGTCCTTGCGACGCGCCCGATAGACAGTCGCAAAACGGCGCGCGGTTTCATCATCGGCATTTTTCAGCAAACCGGCGATATAGACCATTTCATCGCCCTGAAGTTCCGGCATTAATTGGTACAGTTCAGTCATGAATACCTCCCAATCTGGGTTTATGCAGTTCAATCAGTTTCTTCATCAGATATGTGATTCTATATAATAATATGGAAAAGGCCATTATCCCTAACGGATGGCAGAGAAATGACTGGACAATTTCACCGCGATAGAGATAGGCCAAGGAGCGTCCCAGCCCGCAACCGGGGCAAAACTCAAAACCGAGGTGATTAAAAAGGCAAAACGAGAAATGGGGAGTTGCAGGATCGATAAACACTGGAATTAGCAGAGCCGCACTCCAAAAAAATAGTTCCAGACGAAATGGAGCCATGAAAAATGTGAGGATTCTTTTCATTTTGCCTTTCACCTTGATAATTAATACGATAATAGCGGAAACAAGTTACGCGGTCAATAAGAAGTGACAGCCGGGGCTTTTAAAAAAACTTGTAAGAAAGGAAATAATAAAAGGGGCGTATGCAATACGCCCCACGGGTAATTTATTCTAGTTTATTATATGTATCGCCCGTTTGTTGGCATTCAAACCGGCTTCCATAAGGGCCTCCGATAAAGTCGGATGAATCGCCATAATATGCCCCAGATCTTCGGCGGTGCCGTCAAATTCCAGCAGAGCCGTGCCGGCATAAATAATATCGCCGGAATGGGGGCCGAAAATATGGATTCCGAGAATTTCATCGGTTTCGGCATCGGCAATAACCTTGGCGAACCCTTCGGTGGCCAGCGTGGCAATTCCCTTCCCGACCGCCCGATACGGGAATTTGCCGACCTTAATCTTCTTTCCGTTCGCCTGGGCTTCCTTTTCAGTCAGACCGATACCGGCAATTTCGGGATCGGTAAAGACGGCATAAGGCACCGCTTTCCAATCGGCGCCTTCGGCCGAACCGGCAATAGCTTCGACCGCCGCGATTCCTTCATGGGAGGCTTTGTGCGCGAGAAGCAAACCGCCGGCGACATCGCCGATGGCGAATATATTGGCGATATTGCTCCGCATCCTCTTATCGACGATTACAAATCCTTTGGTGTCGGTTTTGACTCCGGCCTTCTCAAGATTCAGTCCGGCGGTATTCGGTTTCATTCCGGCCGCCACCAGCACCTTATCAAAAGTGAAAGTCTTCTTCCCTTGCGGTGTTTCCACCTCCACATCGATTTTGTCGCCGTTCTTTTTTGATGCGACAACTTTGGAGGAGGTGAAAATGGTCATCCCCTGTTTCTTCAATTCTCTCTCCGAGGCCTTGGAAATATCCAAATCGAGAGTAGGCAAGACGGCATCGAGCAATTCAATTATAGTGATTTTTGATCCGAGAGTATTATAAACTGTGGCCATTTCGACCCCAATCGGCCCGGCCCCGATAACCCCCATGGTCGGCGGGATATTCGGAATATTGATCGCCTCGCGGGCGCCGACAACCGCTTTGCCGTCATATTTAATCATCGGCAAATCAATCGGATTGGTGCCGGTGGCAATGATAAAGTACTCAGCTTCAACTCTGGTTTTTGTGCCGTCTTTTGCGACATCGATTTCACGCGCGGAAACAAAAGAAGCGGCTCCGTCATATACTTTCACTCCCGCCTTATCCAGAAGTAATCTGACGCCGCCGGTAAGGCGCTTGACAGTTTCGTCTTTATGTTTCCGCAAGGCCTCAAGGTCAATTCCGACATTTTCGGCTTTGATGCCGATTTTCCCCGCGGCCTCGATCGTCCGCTTTAATTCCGACACATACAGCAACGCCTTGGACGGTATACATCCCCAGTTCAGACAGACGCCGCCGACATACTCTTTCTCTATAACCGCGGTTTTTATTCCCAGTTGGGCGGCCCGAATGGCGGCCACATATCCGCCCGGGCCGGCTCCGATAATAACCAGTTTATATTTATCCGCCATAAAATTCCTCTTTTTTTTCAGGGCGCATTGAAGGACGCCGCTTAAATAATCGCCAAACTCTATATCACTCCCAATAGCCAGGAATCGGGATCCTCCAGATACTCGATCATTTTTCTTAAAAATTGCACGGCATAACCGCCGTCGACCACCCGATGATCGAAGGATAATCCGAAATTCAGAATGGGACGGACCACGATCTGACCGTCGCGAACCACCGGCTTTTCCACAATTTTATGGACCCCCAAAATGGCCACCTGCGGGGCGGCAATAATCGGCGTGGAACCGAGGGCGCCATAAATTCCGGCATTGGTAATGGAGAAGGTCCCGCCGCTGATTTCATCCAGGGAAAGCTTGTCGGCGTTGGCTTTGTCGGCCAACTCTTTCATCTCCTTGGCAATTTGCAGAATCGACTTTTGCTCGCAATGTTTCACGACCGGAACGATCAAAGAATTATTCCGCGCGACCGCCATCCCGATATTAAAGTATTTCTTGACGTGCATCTCATCTTTTTCAAAAGTGGCGTTAATCCAGGGATATTCCTTGGCCGCAAAAATAATCGCCTTGACCATAAACGGCAGATAGGTGATGCGCACTCCTTGCGCCTTTTCAATCTTATCGACATACGTTTTGCGCCACTCGATAACCCGTGTCATATCGCATTCGTCGAAAGTCGTTACGTGCGGGATGGTAAAGGCCGATTTGACCATATGCTCGGCAATGACTTTGCGGACTCCCGTAATCGGAATGATTTCCTCCGGCTCGGCATCGGGGAAAACAAAATCGGGCTTTTTCTTATCGACCTGATGACGACTGTTAATATATTTAATGACATCTTCCTTACTGACCCGATTATCCCGGCCGCTCCCTTTCACCA
>CALMKK010000099.1 GCA_937867135.1 uncultured candidate division Zixibacteria bacterium | reverse complement strand
GATGGTTTCGGGAGCGGTTCGATGGTGCCGTCCGGTTTCGTATTATACTGCATAAAGACCAGGTTTCCGATTTCAACATACCGGTCGCAGTCGCAATTGACAAAGCAGGTTTCTTTTCCACAGCTATACTTTTCTCCCCGGTCATAATGCAGTTCACTGCACGGCCCATTGGGGCCGATATCCCCCATCGACCAATAATTAGTCTCTTTTCCAAACCGAAGAATCCGGCCGTTTTTGAGTTCCGGGGCGATTTTTTCCCATAGACCGAACGCTTCATCGTCTTCTTCATATACCGTGGCATATAACCTGTCCGGCGGAAGTTGCAGCGTCTTATTGAACCATTCCCAGGCGTAAGTGATAGCCATTTCTTTGAAATAATCGCCAAAAGAGAAATTCCCCAGCATTTCAAAGAAAGTCTGATGCCGCCCGGTCCGGCCGACATTTTCAAGATCGTTATGCTTCCCTCCGGCCCGCATGCATTTCTGGACCGTCACGACCCGTTTAAATTCCGCTTTCTTGGTGCCGATAAAAATGTCTTTAAACTGATTCATTCCGGCATTGGCGAAGAGAATAGTGGGATCGTCGAATGGAATCACCGGCGACGACGGCAATTCGTGGTGGTCCTTCGACCGGAAATGCTCCACAAACGATTTTCTTATATCTGATGATTTAATTTTCAGGCTCCTTTTTCCATATTAAGTCAAACGCTTTTCTGGCCGCATTATAACCGATAGCGCGGCGCGAGAGGTAATTATACGCTTTCGCGCGGGCGGTTTCAAGTTCAAATTTACCCAGCCGGCTCCTGATTTTTTCCAAAAGCCTTTGGGCCAGTTCAACTTCATCGACATTTTGCATAACCTCGGCAACCGCCTCCTCGGCCAGTCGATGGGGGACATGCCGGGCCTGAAGATACGCAATCAGGAATTTCCGCCCGGCCGGTTTGCGGCGGAGAAGCGCTTCCGCCGTTTGAACGGCATACTTCCGATCATCGAGCAACCCCCTCCGGCGCAATTCGGTCAAAACCGCATTCGCCGCCTTGGCATCATAACCCTTCTCGGTCATTTTCTTTTTCAGCATCCCCGATGAATATCCTCGGGCCGCTAATAGATACGCGGCATAATCCCC
>CALMKK010000098.1 GCA_937867135.1 uncultured candidate division Zixibacteria bacterium | reverse complement strand
AGGGTCATCCCCATGGGGACCTCCACCAGTCCGGTATTATTTACTTTTCCCGCCAGGGAAAAGACTTTGGTTCCGGTGCTCTTCTTGGTTCCAATGGAAGTGAACCAGCCGGCCCCTTTTTCGATAATCATCGGCACGGTGACAAAAGTTTCGACATTATTCAATACGGTCGGCTTATCATAGAGACCTTTAACGACGGAATGAATATATTTCGCACGCGGCTCGCCGACTTCCCCCGCCACCGATTTCATCAGGGCCGATGATTCGCCGCAGACAAAGGCCCCACCGCCGCGATTAACTTTAATATCAAAATTAAGCCCGGTTCCGAGAATGTTTTCCCCGAGCAAGCCAACTTCCCGAGCCTGTTCAATCGCCCGCTTTAAATTGAATACTGCTTGAGGATATTCTTCCCGGACATATATATATCCCTGATTTGATCCGACGGCATAGGCACAAATCGCCATCCCCTCCAGCACCGAATGCGGGTCGCTTCCCATGACGGTTCGATCCATAAAAGCGCCGGGGTCGCCTTCATCGCCGTTGCAGATTACATAGCGGACATCCGATGGCACTTTGGCGCAGGTGGCCCATTTCTTGCCGGTTAAAAAACCGCCGCCCCCGCGCCCCCGCAGACCCGATTTGGAGATTTCATCGATTATCTGCTGAGGTTTCATAGTTGTCAGCGCCTTGACCATACCGGCATAGGCGCCGGTCGCGACAGCGTCGGTGATCCGCAGCGGATCAATTAAACCGCAATTGCGCAGAGCGATTCTCTGCTGGTGCTTGTAAAATGGTATTTCCCGATAGCGCGCGATATGCTCGTGAGTTTTGATATCTTTATACAACAGCCGATTGATAACTTCATTTTTTTCAAGAGTCTTTTCAATGATTTCCGGGACATCTTTTACTTTCACCCTGGTATAAAAAATATCCTGCGGCTCAATTATGACAAGCGGGCCGATGGCGCAATAACCGTGACATCCGGTCTGGCGGAATGTTTCAACGGTCACATCCGGGATATTTTTCTGAGCCACCAGATTGCGAAATTCTTGATACACCTCTGGCGCTCCGTTGGCCTCGCAGGCTGTTCCGAAACATATCAGGACCTTGCGCTTTTGAGCGACAAAGTTCCGGCGGCATTCTTCGCGCCATTGTGAAAGTCTGTCTATATTATCGATTCGCATCTTTATCCTTCTTTACCAATCTGACGACCTTATCCTGCCGCACAAACCCGTGGACCTTGTCATTGATGACCACGACCGGGGCCATGGCACAAACTCCGACGCAATTGACAATCTCAAGAGTGAACTTCATATCGGGCGACGTTTCACCCGCCTTTAAATTAAGGCCGGTCTCAAGTTGACTGAGAATCAAATCGGCGTTTCTTATATGACAGGCCGTACCCTGACACACCCTGATGATAACTTCGCCCCGGGGCTCCAGACTGAAGGCATTATAGAAGGTTGAAACGCTGAAAACCTTGCTGAGCGGAACGCCGAGTTCCTTTGAGGTCTCAACCAGCGCTTCGCAGGGGAGATAATGGAATTCCTTCTGTATATCCTGAAGAACCATAATAAGCGAACTTGGATTTTTGGGATTACGGCCGATTATTTCGGAGACTTTACTTAAATCATGCACCATAATTCTAACCCTTCGCTCCGATCCTATGAACCAATTCTTGTCCGAGTTTCTGCCCTTCCTGAAAAGCGCGCTGGTTCAATTCCAGCAGGGTCTTTTTGCCGCCCAATTTTTTCATCAACATCTCCGTTAACGTCTCAAACTTGACGATACCGGTAATTTCAACATATACGGCCAGCATCACCATATTGGCCACTTTGGTATTTCCGATTTGTACCGCCATATCACTGGCCGGAACTAAAAACTCGGATATGTCGCTCCGACCGGAGACAATCTCAATGAGGGAACTATTGATAAAAAGCAGACCTCCCGGCCGAATCAGCGCCCCGAATTTTTCGAGCGAGGGGCGGTTGAAAACGCAGGCCGCTTCAGGATTGGTAATAATGGGCGAACCGATCCGCATTTCGGAGACGACCACCGTGCAATTAGCGGTTCCTCCGCGCATTTCCGGGCCGTATGACGGTAACCAGCAGACCTGTTTCCCCTCCGCCATGCCGGCATAGGCAAGCAATTGCCCGGCCGTCATAATTCCCTGCCCCCCAAAGCCGGCCAGAATAACTTCTTTTTGCGGCATTACTCTGTTCCTCCCGTATCAGGATCCTTAAAGGTCTTCAACGGGTAATATGGAAGCATATTATCCTCCAGCCACTTAAGAGCGGAATTGGGAGCGATACCCCAATTAGTAGGACAAGTGGACAAAACTTCCACCAATGAGAAACAACGCCCTTCGACCTGATAGGCAAACGCTTTCTTTATTTTTTGCTTGGCATTTACGATATGCATAGGCGAATGAACCGATACTCGGGCTATATAAGCCGGGGTCCGCAAACTCGAGAGCAACTCGGATACGCGTATGGGATAACCGGCCAGATTTACATCCCGGCCGAACGGCGAAGTGGTCGTCTTTTGATGCGGCAAGGTCGTCGGGGCCATCTGACCGCCGGTCATTCCATAGATGGCATTATTGACGAATATGACGGTAAATTTCTCTCCCCGATTGGCGGAGTGAATAATTTCGCTCATCCCGATAGAGGCCAAATCGCCGTCCCCCTGATAAGTGAAGACAATCATATCGGGGCGAAGACGTTTGAATCCGGTCGCCATCGCCGGGGCACGTCCGTGCGCCGCTTCCATAAAATCGACATTGAAATAATTGTAAGCCAGAACGGAACATCCGACCGGCGCCACACCCACGGTCCGCTCGCGCACCCCCAGCTCATCGATACTTTCGGCAACCAGGCGGTGAATAACGCCGTGCGTGCAACCGGGACAGTAATGCGTGATATTGCTGCTCAATGCTTCCGGGCGGGTCAGTATCGTAGTTGTATCATGTGCCATTTGTCACCTACCTCATATAGCCCGAAAGGGGAGTTTTTGTGTCAAGGCCGAGTTGTTTCTTGACCATTATTTTCACTTCATCCGGCGACGGGACAATTCCGCCCGTCCGCCCGTAAAAATGCGACGGCTTTTTGCCGATCGTGCATCGCTCGATATCTTCAACCATCTGGCCCATACTCATCTCAACCGTGAGAAGCGATTCGATGTTTGATTTCACGGCCTGCTCATATACTTCTTTTTCGGGAAACGGATAAAGAGAAATGGGGCGGAATAACCCGACGCTGATACCGTCTTTTTCCAGCTCATCGATGGCGGTCTGGCAAATGCGAGCCATTGTACCATAGGCAAAAAGCAAAATTCGGTTTTTATTATTTACTTTATATAGCTCATAGCGTATTTCGTTCTTCTTAATTTCCTCATACTTTGAGGCCAGGAGAAAACTATTCTTCTCCAGCGCCACCGGGTCAAGAAAGAGGGATTTAATAATCTGAGATTTTCGTCCTCTGGCTCCCGTCAGGGCCCAATCTTTCGGAGGCAGCGGCGGCTCGTCATATTTCTCCGGAATTTCTACCGATTCCATCATCTGGCCAATCATGCCGTCTCCGATAATCATCACCGGCGTCCGATATTTGTCGGCCAAATGAAATGACAGCATCATCAAATCAACCGCTTCCTGCACTGACGACGGGGCCAGCACAATGACATGATAATCGCCATGCCCGCCCCCTTTGGTGGCCTGAAAATAGTCGGACTGGGCCGGGAGGATTCCTCCCAGACCGGGGCCGCCGCGCATGATGTTCACCAAAACCACGGGCAAATGAGCGCCGGCCATGTACGATATTGCCTCCTGCATCAGGCTGACTCCGGGGCTTGAAGAGGTCGTAAAAACCCTTTTTCCGGTGGACGCGGCGCCGAAAAGCATATTGCCGACGGCAACTTCGCTTTCCGCCTGTACAAAAACCCCGCCGACCTCCGGAATGCGCCGGGAGAGATATTCGGCTACCTCGCTCTGAGGGGTAATCGGGTAAGCGAAATAATTGATCGCTCCGGCCCGCAAGGCGGCCTCGGCAATCGCTTCATTTCCTTTCATTAATTGCTTCGCCATGATATTTCCCCTCAATAATTAAACAAGGCAAACTGGGTTCCGTGGGTATGCACTTCAATGGCCGCGTCGGGACAGACAATGGCGCAAATGCGGCAACCGATACAGCGATGCGGTTCTTTCAACATGGCGCAGAAATACCCTTTCTGATTCAGTTCTTTGGACATCGCCAGAATTTGCATCGGGCAAGCTTGAACACACAATTCACAGCCCTTGCAATAGGTTTTATTTATAACTACACCAGGCATAACTTTTATCCTTTATTTAAAGCGGACATGCTCGGACTATTTCTGTCTCTCCCAGGGCTTAAGCATCTGGCGTGTCAAAGGCAACACCCGGCAGTCTATTTGTGATAAATCCATCTTCTCCAGCACATCTTGTTTGGCGCTTATAAATTGCAGCTTTAAATGTGTGGCCCCTTCCACTTCGCGCCCCAAACGCAATCCTTCCATAACAATTTCCGGTGTGGTTTCTTCAATCATATGGCTATTTGAAATCAGGCCGGTGAATTTCAGCTTGGCGGTCATTTCGATCCGGACCATGGTCTTAATTGAGCCGGCGGCGTCGGCCGTAAAGGGCCGCCGGGAATTAAGGACCATTAGCATCTCATACTGCCCTGCCACAAAGGCGTCCGAGAGTGCCCCCAAAGCCCGTGCCCCCTGTGCATCGCCTCCCACATCAAGCACCAATTTTCCAACTTGATTCTCAATTGCCCCTCTTATTTCGGGAAGCAGAATGGGCAGATCCGCATAAAAATCGCCGCCCCGAGGAGTGATGACTTTGATGCCTAATTCCTCCATATAGCCGAGGACTTCTCGAGAACGGAAATATGGATTTACCAGATCCAGATCGGCAATTGTAACGGGAGTATTTTCAATCTTGGAAAAATATTGAATGAGATTGACCGCAACTTCGGTTTTTCCGCTTCCGAAGCCGCCAACCAAAATAATTTTCCGGGCAGGGATTACAGGAAATTGAAAAATTGTCCCCGGATCATTCATATTTAAGCCTAATTTTGCTGTCACGACTGCTACAACCTCAATGCCCGGTTGTCCAATTGGCTGGCAAGCACAACCAAACTTATCCTGATTTATTGATTATTAATATCGAAAAAAATGGCCGATAAGTCAAGCCCTATTGTGAAAAAAGTCACGTAGATATTAACCTTGGCTTAACATATTGAAGAAGTTAGACTTGACAATTGATAGAAATTATGCCATTCCGGCAAAGAAGCGGCACCGCAGAATCTATTTCTCATCAGCCGGCAAAAGATCGGGATTCGAAAATTTTATTCTCTCCAGAAAAGAAACATATTGTTCATTATAGTAGGCATCTTTGGTTTTATAAATGCTGTCCCGAAGGGCTTCGGATAGCGATATGAATCGATACCCTCTTTTTTCCATAGCGGCCAGCACCTCGTCAAGAAAAAACCCATTGATGCGATTGGCGTGCAACTGAATGATATGTCGGATTGGGCGACCCGCAACTTCCTTCGCCAGAGATTCGGCTTTAGCCAAACAAGAGATAATGTGGGTGACATATTCTTCCTGTAATTCGGCGCGCTTGGAGGAATCGAGCCTGTTTATATTTTTCTCAAGCGAAAGATTGTAAACGAAATCTTCGGTCAGAACGGAGGCATGGGCCACAATAATATCCTCTCCCTGAAGATAGTCCATTACCTGGTCGCGAATTTCCCCGGTTCCGCCATATCGCAAAAAAGGAAAGCGGAAGAATCTTTCCTTCTGGCGAATCAACTCCTGTAATCTGCCTGCGGCCTCTCTTCCTTTATCGATATCATCAATGAAGGCTTGAATCGGGACATCATTGACATCTTGATTGGAATAAGGGAAGAAGCCGACCGTCAATCCCTGCTCCGACCACTGCTCCAGAAGTTTCCAGTCTTCGTCGATATTTTCTCCGACAACAAAACCGGCGGCGGGCACATGGTGCTTTTCAAGGGCCGCCGATATTCCTTCGAATATTTGTGTTTTATCGCTCTTCTCATAGGTATTCTCAGCGGGAATACAATCAATTGTTATGCAAATTTTCTTGCCGACAGTCTTTTCCGGCGGCACCGCCGTTTGGGGAAAAAGGTACAACCCCGGCAGAAGAATCAAGCTGATCGTCAGAATAATTATTTTCATAATTTTAATATCGGCGGAATTTAGCGAAATTGATTTGCCGGTCAATATAAAAAAGACAGGCCCGAAGGCCTGTCTGGATAATACAAAAGTCGGACAATTATTGCGGACAGCCCGGGGCCGGTCCGCTTTTATACAGGTAATTTATAATATAGGAAACATCAATAATGTTCGTTTCACCGGAATTATTCACATCCATAATCGATATGGGATCAGGCGCCGAGCCGCCCCGATACAGGTAGTTGATCAAAGATGATACGTCGAGAATATTAATCGAACCATTTTGATTGACATCGCCGCAGACAGAAGCCGATTTTGCATAAACATTTAAGATATCCGAATAAGGACCCCACTGATTTTCTGCATCCTGGGCTCGGACCTTATAATAATATGTGTCCTCGGTTCGATTAGTGAAGTGATAGGTGGTGTCGGTCAAGCTTGACGATATGGTATTCTGAATACCGAAGACCTCTGACGGGTAGATGTCGTCGATATAAATCCCCTCATTGAAAACGTAACCGTCGGTTATATAGGAAATCCGGAAATACAGAATCTGCCCGGCGAACGAGGCGAGACTGAAGAGCCCCTGGATCCATCCGCCCGATGCGCCGGTGATACCGTTACCCTGATTGTTACCGTTGGGATTGTAATTGGTTGTGATATTTCCCGGAATAGCGGAATAATTTATTCCATCCGCTGATACTTCAATATAAGCGTAATCAAAATCAGTTTCGAGATTATAGTAGGTCCAGAATTTCAAGGAATCGCCGGCCGCAACTTGATGCGGATTGGTCGAAGCCAGGGAGTGAAAGATGCTATTCTGCGAACCGGAGAAAAAGGAAGATGGGGCCGAATGATAGCGCCCGGTTGAAATAGAGAATTGATTATTGTTCCAATTATCAAGGCTTTCGCCCGGATCTGAGATCGTTTGCTTGTTCTGCAATTCGACCAGCTCATAATTTACGGCCGGATTGAGAGTATCGGCGACAGGATGCCAGTCGATATCATAAGAACTGCTGTTAACGGTATCGACCGCCACGATGGACGGTTTCTCCGGAGCGCGGAGTTTGTATTCATGCCCGACGAGGCGGGTAAAGAAAAGATTCGGTTGCAGGTTTTCCGAGACTAATAAGTTAATGCGATTGGCGGCCGGCCAAAAACCGTCGGTCTCCGAGCCCACTTCCAGAGTAAGGGCATAAATTTTTCTCTTTAGAGATTGCTCCCCATATCCCCAGTCATCAGTATCGCCGTTGGTTACATACAACCCCCAGCCGACAATCGGTGTGAAACCGTTGAAGGCGGCGGCCGAATCCCCCATGGCCTGAAAAATATCATTATCGGGAGTGAAGATGCGGTCATACCCCCACGGCCACAGGACCAGATTGGAGTAAGAATGATAAGAAATGGCCATTGAAAAATCGTGATCAATTATGAAATCGCGCAAATGCTGTGTTTCGGGCTCGGAAAACGGCCCCGTTCCCCGATAGGTTTCATTGCCTCCATTCGGCGAAGAGCCGACATTATCATAGCCCCATTGATAGCCGAAGTTGCGATTCAGGTCGACGCCGAAAGTACCGTTTCCATTATCGCGGCGGTTTTTCCGCCACATTCCCCCTCCGCTCGGGGAAGTGATTTCATTATAAACATAACCGTCCGGATTGGTGAGTGGAATGAACCATATTTCGCGATTGTTTACCAGATAAGTAACTTGCGAATCAGGACCATAATTCGAGGTTAGATAACTCATATAGCTGAGAAGAATCTCCGGCGTGATAACCTCGCGAGCGTGGATACAGGCAAAGAAAAGGATGCCCGGCTGATTTTCATCGGTGTTGGGATTGTCGGAAATTTTGACGGCCCAAATCGGGCGCCCTTCCAGGGTATTCCCGATATTGACCTTTTCCGATACTATATCCGGAAAGGCCGCGACAAAAGAATCAACTTTGGCATAAATTTCATCGGAGGTCTTATAGGCGCCCATGGTCAATGCTTTCCCGGCCCGCCATAACCGTTCCTCATAGAATTTTTCCAGATCGGGGACGATGATTTCGGTTTTGAATCCGAGGGCATTAAGGGTATCGAGTTGTGACTGAGATGTGGCAATATCGATATAGCTTTCGGCTATCCAGATCTCGTCCAACTGCAGGGCTTTGAACTGATTCCATTGCGTCTTGGTATCCAGATAAACCCGCACCTGGATATACGGCGTCGACGCCCCGGATGTCGCAACAAGATTCATTATAATGATAAAGAGGTAAATGACGAATCGAGCAAATCTCATGTTGTTCTCCTAAACAGGCAAGTAATTTCCTCTTTCAATATATGTCGCGGCTCGGATTTTCCAAGGGGAATTTGGCCATTTATAATATCGGCGTCGAATCGTTTGACAAAATCGGCCCAAATCAAAACTGTTGACAGGCCGGATTATAAAGATTAATATCACAGTTACTGACGCCATACTTAAATTTAGAGGCAGGAGGTATTTTTGAAACGTCTTTTTATAATTCCAATCTTGCTGTTTTTCATATCGGCGCAGGCCCAGGAAAACCCGCTGACATCGGTGGGATTATGGATGAGCGGCGCCAGCGGCGGGATTAAAATTTCCGATACCGATTTGCGTGTCGAAAACGCGGCCGGCTGGGAAGCGGGCGGGGGCATTGGAGTCAGACTGCCCATTAAGCTTTATAATCTGACTCTCGATGCAAAAGGTTTATTTTCCGGCAAGAGCAGTTTCCGCTACTCCGGGGAACTGAATTTTGTCCGTCCTGTCCGTGACCGAATCTACGCTTTTGTCGGACCTAATATTACATTCTGGAAGCTTCAATATGGCCCTGATACGAAGGGCGGCCCGGGATTTCAGCTCGGCGGCGGATACAGAATTGACGGCGACGAAAGCTCCTCGCTTCTCGTTGAAGCCGGTTTCAAATATGTATCGGGAAAAGCAAAGTGGTATGATGCGGAAGCGGAGCAAATAAAAGAATTGGGGATGCATAGCAGTACCATATTCTTCAGATTCGGCTTCCTTTTCCATTCCGCTAAATAGCGGCATTAATATTATCAAAACATTAAGGCCTCCTGAATTGAAAATTCAGAAGGCCTTTATCTTTATGCGGAAGGCGGGATTTGAACCCGCACGCCGTGAAGCGCCACCCCCTCAAGATGGTGCGTCTGCCAATTCCGCCACTTCCGCAATCAGCGATATTTACTTATTTGCCGTCACCGGTCGGCGGTGCGGTCTGCGTGGGAGCGGTCTGACCGCCGGGCGTCGGCTCCTGATTGCCTGTGGTCGGTGCCGTCTGTTGCTGCTGGGTCTGGCGTTCCATTTCCTTTGCGGCTTCTCGGGTCACAACCGATTCGGTGCTGCCGGATTGGCGACCGGCCTTATTCCCTGACATATAAGCCAGAATACCGCAATTAATCATAAAAAGAACGGCCAAAATGGTCGTTGCTTTGGATAGAAAAGATGCCGCACCGCGGCCGCCAAAAACGGCTCCGGTTAAGCCACCGCCTCCGCCGCCAAAAGCGCCGGCCAATCCTTCACCCTTGGAGGATTGCATAAGCACCACTACTACAAGGAGAATGCATACCAGCGTATGAAAAACCACCACTAATGTAAACAATTTCTATACCTCCATACTTCTCATCTATTTGCCGGACGATCTGATAATCCCGATAAATTGATCAATCTTTAAACTCGCCCCACCCACTAAGGCACCGTCGATATCATCCTGATTCATGAGTCCCGCGGCATTTTCGGCGTTGACCGATCCGCCATAAAGAATTGATATTGTCTCGGCGCCGGCCGCGAATCTCTCGCGCAACCGCTTTCTGATAAAAGAATGAACCTGCTGGGCCATTTCCGGTGTGGCCGTTTTGCCGGTCCCGATCGCCCAAACCGGTTCATACGCGATAACTATTTTTCTAATCTCTTCCTCGCCCAAACCCGCCAGAGACCCATCAATCTGGACTGCTATAACCTCCTCCGTCAAACCCTTTTCTCTATCCGGCAATTTCTCTCCGACACAAACAATCGGAATTAAGCCGGTTTTCAGAGCCAACTTAACTTTCTCGTTAACAATACTGTCCGACTCGGCAAAATATTCTCTTCGCTCCGAGTGGCCCAAAATAACATAGGCAACCCCGATTGTCAATAACATTGATGGCGCAATTTCCCCCGTATAGGCCCCGGATTCTTTAAAATACATATTCTGAGCGCCCAAAAAAATCGAACTCCCCTTTAAGGTTTTGGCGACTTCGCTGAGGGCCGTATAAGGCGGACAAATCACCACGCGGGGTCGTTCGGTTTGCCCCACACTGGCGATTAGACCACGCGCCAATTCCGTGGCCTCGGGAGTAGTCTTATTCATTTTCCAATTGCCGGCGATTATTTTTAGACGCATAATTAAACCTTCACTCCGGCCTCGGAAAGTGCGGCTACACCCGGCAGGGTCTTCCCCTCCAGAAATTCCAATGAAGCTCCCCCGCCGGTGGAAATATGGGTCAATTTATCATCCAATCCGCGCTTTGATACGGCCGCGGCCGAATCTCCGCCACCGACAATTGTCACCGCCCCTTTAGCCGTGATTTCCACCAGCATATCGGCAATATCATATGTTCCGCGGGCGAATTTATCGATCTCGAAAACACCCATGGGGCCGTTCCAGACCACCGTTTTGGCCTTTTCCAACTCATTTCTGAATATTTCGATTGTCTTGGGGCCGATATCCAGGCCTTTCATATTGGACGGGATATGGTCGATTGAGACTACTTCGGTGGCCGCCTCTTCGGTGGCTTCGGCCGCCACCACACAATCAACCGGAAGAATCATTTTCAATCCTTGCAACTTGGCCTTGCTCAATAAATCGCGGGCCAAATCGATTTTATCTTCTTCCAGAAGAGACAAACCGATATTCTTCCCCATCGCTTTATAAAAAGTAAAAATCATTCCCCCGCCAATCAGGATGGCAT
>CALMKK010000097.1 GCA_937867135.1 uncultured candidate division Zixibacteria bacterium | reverse complement strand
GCATCGATTTTTTGTATGATGCGATCATAATGGTTTCGTTTCTCTTGCGCCCATAGTCGAATTTCCTTGAGTTCACCTTCTGAAAGAAATTCAATATCTGTTACCACAATTCATTTCCTCCTTATCAACATCTTTATCACCACAGCCACTATAATCGGTGTTGAAAGGGCTGTCAAGTTTTTTTTATTCCGTTGGGGTAAAATATATCACAAATGTGATGGCACTCTTGTGATAGGAGTGCTAATTGTTGGAGTAAGCCAAAACCAAAATACAGCCGGGAAGATAATGTAATTATTTGGATGACTATAACTTATGCCATCTGGCCAACGCCGCTTTGCGCGCTATATCGCTTCGCTCTTTCTTTGTTAACTTCTTGGCTCTGGCCTTGCCACCCCTTAAACCCCCAAGGTGGCCCGATGCTACGGCTTTAGGGTTCTTATTGGGATCAATGGGCTTTGGCTCTTCTGGCGGTTCCGGCGTAGTTGCGTCATTGGTTATTGTCGAGGCCAATTCATTCAGATCGAGTCTTTTCTTTTTTCTCGAACGCTTTTGCATATCAAAAGTTAACTTTGATATCGCTTTTTGTCAAGTTACATTATTTTCAAACTGACCCACTACCCGGAATTTCGCGGCCTTGCTTTTTTCCATAATTTATGCTCCTCAATTCAGGGCCAAGGGACCAAATAAATAAAGAACAGGAGTAATCGTCCTGTTCCTTAAATATAATAAAAATTATAGAAAAATCGAAGTTACTTTCTTTCGCCGAGGAAGCGGTCGATCATGAACAGACCCTGATTGGAATCGCCGACCATTTTTAATTTATGGACGATATCGGCCGCGGTCGCTTCCTCTTCGACCTGCTCTTTAACGAACCACTGGAGAAAACCGGCGGTGGCGTGATCCTTCTCGGCAATCGCCAGATCGACCAATCTGTTAATCAGGCCGCTAATTTTCTGCTCGTGCTTATACGCCTCCTCGAAAATTGTCAAGGGCGCATTCCACTCCGACGGCGGTTTGCCGATCCCCTCGAGCACAATTTTGCCCTGCTGTTCATTGACATAATCGAATAATTTCAGGGCGTGGGTCATTTCTTCCTGGGACTGAATTTTCATCCAGTGGGCGAAGCCATCGAGATTGACAGCTTTGAGATGGGCCGACATGGCCAGATACAGGTAGGATGAAAAATATTCTTCTTTAATTTGATCGTTTAAGGCTTTTTCCATTTTGTCGCTAATCATACTTCATTTCCTTTCCTTCGACAAGATCCGTCAGTGAATCAAGGGCCGAAGCCTCAGAGGGCGCGACCCGGTTTTCTTAAAAGGTCTTAAGCGGACAACTTTTTAACGGCCGCCAGGACCTCGTCATAATTCGGTTCGTGGGTCGCTTCCTTAACGTATTGGATATACCGGATAACACCTTTGGTATCTACCACGAAAATCACCCGTGCCAGCAAATGGAGTCCCTTGATCAAAATCCCGAAGGCGGTGCCGAAGGAGGCGCTCTGATAATCCGAAAGGGTCATCACGTTATTAACGCCGGCGGCTCCACACCATCGTTTCTGCGCGAAGGGGAGATCCATGCTGATGGTCAGAATTTTTACGTTATCTCCCAATGCGTCGGCTTCCTTGTTGAAGCGGCGGGTTTCGGTATCACAGACGGAGGTATCCAGCGAGGGCACCGCCGAAATGACAACCACTTTGCCTTTTAGAGACGACAATTTAAACGGCTTCAAGTCATTATCGACGACATCGAAATCAGGGGCGGCATCACCAACCTTCAATTCTTTGCCGATGAGGGTCAGCGGATTTCCCTGCATGGTAACGACGCCAGTTCTTTCATTCATAACAATCTCCTTTTAATGAAGCGATATTTATAATTCTTTCTTATACCAGTTTGATTGTTCCCAATTAGCCTTACTATTACTTTTACGCCTTTAACAGGGGGAAATGAGGATTTGTTTCCGGGCGATCGATAAAAATAATCTGTTTCCGATCCGCAAAATTATGTTGATTCCGGGGAGGTCTGTTTTATTTATTTTGACTTAGATCAAGGTTTGAGGAGACTCTTGATTCGATTATGGTTTTGGATAAAAGAAAAATCAAGGATATTTTTGGTTTTTTAGATTTTCGTTCAATTTGATAACAAAAAATTAATCGGAGAAGCGCGGGAGGTAATTTATGGCTTTTTTGTTAAAGCCGATGCGGTCGATATTGATTTTCATAATGGTTCTCACAATTTCGGGGAGTTTGATATCCGGGGCGCCGGCGCAAACCTCCGGGGATAATTGTGTTACTTGTCATGAAAAAGTGTCGCCGGGAATAGCGGGGCAATGGCGTCAATCAAAACATAGTCAGGCCGGGGTATCCTGTATCGATTGCCACGGGGCGGAGGCATCCGACCTCGACGGGTTTATGCACAATGGTCAACGGATCGCCATAATAGTCTCACCCAAAGACTGTGCCCAGTGCCACGAGGAGGAGTATCTTCAGCAGAAAGGTTCGCATCACGCCAAGGCGGCGGAAATTCTCGGGTCTCTGGATAACCTTCTCGGCGAAGTTATCGGCGGAGAGCCGGTGGTCAATGTCGGGTGTAAGCAGTGTCATGGGGGAGTAGTGCGGATTGATTCCACCGGCCATCCAACGTCGGATACCTGGCCCAACACCGGTATGGGGCGGATCAATCCTGACGGTTCACGCGGTTCTTGTTCCGCC
>CALMKK010000096.1 GCA_937867135.1 uncultured candidate division Zixibacteria bacterium | reverse complement strand
AAGTGATGTTTACCGGATTAATAGAGACAGTGGGGACGGTTCAAGCGATTGGTTCGCGACAGAATTACAAGACGCTGAAAATCCTGCCTGAGAAGCCGTTTTCCGACCTGAGCCTGGGGGAATCGATTGCAATTGACGGTTGTTGTCTGACGGTAACAGAATTCGGGAAGAAGGAATTTACGGTTGAGGTTTCGCCGGAGAGTATGCATCTGACAATTATTCCAGAATATCACGGCGGCTCGCGGGTCAATCTGGAGAGGGCCCTTTTGCCGACCGGCAGGATGGGGGGGCATTTCGTGACGGGGCATATTGACGGGGTCGGAGTCGTCAAGAAAATCAGGTCTGAGGGTGAGGCCCATGAATTAGGCATACAATATCCTGAGGAACAGAAAGCTTTTGTTATTCCCAAAGGCTCGATTGCGGTCAATGGTATCAGCTTGACCATTAATGAAATCAAAGAAAATGTAATAACAGTGAATTTGATTCCCCATACACGGGCAATGACAACGATCGGAGATTTGAAAAGCGGGAACAGAGTGAATCTGGAATTTGATATAATCGGCAAATATATGGCCCGTTTTCTGTCGAAAGAAACGCGGAACAAATTGACAATTGAGAAGTTGATGGAAAGCGGATGGTGAATAAAGATTGGAGCATAGATGAGCGAGTTTAACAAGATACCGGAAGCGATCGAAGAGATAAAGCAGGGGCGGATGGTTATCGTAGTGGACGATGAGGACCGTGAGAACGAGGGAGATTTTATCATGGCGGCCGAGAAAGTTACTGCGGAATCGATAAATTTCCTGGCGATGCACGGACGGGGGCTGATTTGCGCACCGTTGACCGCGGATAGGATCACGAGGCTAAAACTTCGCCCGATGGTGGAATCGAACAGCGCCCTGCACGGGACCCGTTTTACGGTTTCGGTGGACGCCTGCCGGGGAACCACGACGGGCATATCGGCCGCCGACCGGGCGAAAACCATCGAGGTGCTGGTATCGGATAATTCCAAGGCGGAAGATCTTTGCCGTCCGGGACACATTTTCCCGATACAGGCCCTAAGCGGCGGGGTTCTGGCGCGCGCAGGACATACGGAAGCGACCGTCGATCTGGCCCGTCTGGCCGGACTGAAGCCGGTCGGAGTGCTCTGTGAGATTATGGATAAAGACGGGACTATGGCGCGGGTGCCGCGGCTGTTCGAACTGGCGCAGGAATTTAATCTCAAAATGATTACCGTCAAGGACCTGATTGAATACCGGCGCCGTAACGAGAAGCTGGTGGAAAAAATAACGGCGGTTGACTTTCCGACCCGCTACGGGCAATTCAAATTGCATTTATACAAGTCTCAAATCGATGAGCATCATCACCTGGCGGTGGTAAAGGGCGAGGTGGCGGGAAAGCAGAATGTTCTGGTGCGGGTGCATTCGCAATGTCTGACGGGTGATGTGTTCGGTTCGGCCCGATGCGATTGCGGGGATCAATTGGCCGAGGCAATGAAGATGATTGAGAAAGAAGGAACAGGGGTATTGCTTTATATGCGCCAGGAGGGGCGGGGAATCGGTCTGGCCAACAAGATTCTGGCCTATGAGCTCCAGGATCATGGAAGAGATACGGTCGAGGCCAATGTGGAACTTGGTTTTGCGGCGGATTTACGCGATTATGGAATCGGCGCACAAATACTGGCTGATTTGGGATTGACCACGATTCGTCTTTTAACCAATAATCCGCGCAAGGTTATCGGACTGGAAGGGTATGGTCTGACGATTACGGAACGAATTCCAGTGCAGATACCGCCGACCAAACATAATTTGAAATATCTGGAAACCAAACGGGATAAACTCGGACATTTATTAACTATGATATAGGAGGCACTATGCCATATAAGGAAATCGCCGGCAAGCTCAATGCGGCCGGATTAAAATTCGGAATAGTTGTCAGCCGTTTCAACAGCCTGCTGACAACGAAACTTCTGGAAGGGGCAATTGACTGCCTGGTGCGGCATCAGGCAAATGAGACAGATATCGCAGTGGCCTGGGTACCGGGTTCATTCGAGATACCATATGCGGCCTCGAAATTGGTGGATTCCAAAAAATTTGACTGTGTTATCTGCCTGGGGGCAGTGATTAAGGGGGATACACCGCATTTTGATTATATCGCCAATGAGACATCCAAAGGAATCGCCCGGTTGGCGCTTGATTCCGGACAGCCGGTGATTTACGGGATAATTACGGCCGACAATCTGGAGCAGGCAATTGAACGGGCCGGAACCAAGGCAGGCAATAAAGGCTGGGATGCGGCTCAAACCGGTATAGAGATGGCCAATCTATATCGAGAAATAGTAAAATAATGAGCAACCGACATCGCGCCCGTGAATATGTGCTTAAGGCCCTATATGCCTTC
>CALMKK010000095.1 GCA_937867135.1 uncultured candidate division Zixibacteria bacterium | reverse complement strand
GTGTAGTATCATCGTCCCGGCTTTGATCGCTCTCGGCTTTGATGCCAAAAAAGCTTCGGCCACGACCTCATTCATTGTCATTTTCGCATCGTTGTCGGGATTCCTGGGGCATATGTCGATGGCCGGTGTAAATTACTCCCTGCTGGGCTGGACCATTCTCGGATCCGCCGGCGGCGCTGTCCTCGGCTCATGGCTCATGTCGGATCGGCTAAAAGGCCGGCAGGTTAAGATAATCATTGGCTTGGTATTAATCGGAATTGCGCTTAAAATGGCGTGGGGGTTACTATTATGAATCATATTGGCCGTTATTCTAGGGGACTTGTAGCACTGACTGTTTCGCTAATCATTACTATGCCGAGCGGTCCTGTCCGGGCTGACGAAAGTGAGTTCCGGAATTATATTAATGTCGATTATACTTTATTGAAAGCAGATCATAATTCATGGCACTTGAGCCTAAAGCCGTATTATATCATTGAAAACCGCTTTAGGGGCGGGCAGCTTGTTTACGAGCAGTGGACTATGGGCCTGAAAATGAGCCTTCTTCCCTGGTTATCAGTTCAGAGTTATTACACGCCCCGTGAGCAAATGTATGCCGGAAAGCCGCGGGTAAACAAAGATGTGGCCGGGTCGGATTTGCTTATTAATCCGTCGTTCGGGCGGTTTCAATTATTGAGTCGACAGGCTAACGAATGGCGTATCACAGAGCGATACTACCGCTATCGCAATCTTATCGGAATCACATATAAAACTCCAGTTAAGTGGCTTTCGCTGGATGCCGACGAAGAAATCCGCATTGATTCGGACCAACCTCGGATTAATCAGAATGACTTGGGCGGCGGGCTTCAGTTTGGTCTGAAGAAATCAATGTCCATTAAGCTCTTCTATGACCTGGAGGCAAAGCGCCGACACCTGCCCGAATGGCAATATGTCCAGTACCTAGGCCTCGCAATCGGAGCGCACTTGTGAAAAATATATGGACCCGCGACATGGCCAATGACTCACTTCGCCAATTATGGACCGTAAGGAAGAAAAAATGACTCCAAACAAGAAAAATATGTTGATTACGCGTCTCACCGTCTTCCCGATAATCTCCATTCCATCCGGAGACCGGCGATTGGTTGCGCTGACTGGCAATAATAGAAATATTGGCTTCGGTACCGTGCCTGCTCATTCTCAATGGAATAAAGCCCTTATCGGGGAGGCGGCATGATTAAAATTCGTTTAGTGGGATGTGGATGCGATGCCTGTATAACGACGGAGACAAACATCAAATCTGCCGTCGAACAGATGGGTGTGCAAATAGACTTTTCCAGGATTTGTGACCATGCCACGCAAATGACCCCGATTTTGTTCATTAATGATAAACTGATAAGTGCCGGGAAAACTCTTTCAAAAGAGGAATTTAAAGAGGTACTGATACATACAAGAAAAAAAAATGACAGAGAAGAGTGAATTTTCAGAATTGATTGCCCGGAACCGTTTTATCCAAATTTGGCCAATAGGAACGCCCCCTATAGGGCCTCAATTTTTGGTAGCGGGGGCAGGATTTGAACCTGCGACCTTCGGGTTATGAGCCCGACGAGCTACCGGACTGCTCCACCCCGCGATCAGATTTACTAATATATTGATTCTCAATCTATTGTCAAGATCTTGAAAAAGATTTTTTCCGCTTGAAATTACATCTTTTTATCTTCCGTCTTGATCCAATTACGGCCGGCTCAAAACCAAATTACTCCGACCTTTTGTCATCCCCCTTAGACAACGATAGTCAGTCACCCTATAATTTCATAATGTTGCGATCGCTCATCAAAATGGGAAAGCAACACCCGCGCCTTTTCCGGGACGACGGCCGCTTCATAATCCTGCCCCGCAAATTCACGGACGGCGTCCAGCGAATCAAACACCATAATCGTCACGAATTCAACTTCCTCCCCAATCTCACGTCTAAGAAGTTGAATGCTTTTAAAGCCGCGAATGCGACGACTTTTGATTCCAACAAATATCTCTTCCTTCAAAAGCGCCTCGTATTTATCGGCCTCACCCGAAGTTGTCCATCCATGCCATATTCGGCTAATCATTATTTATTCCATCCTTTCTATATAATCATTCCAATATTCTATCAGAGAAAGTCTCGCTTTCCATTCCAAATTTGGTTTGTATCCGAATTCACTTTACAAAACCGCCCGTGCTAAACCCGGTTCAGAATGGCGCGCAAGTATGGCAGACGTTCGCGCTTCGGGATTTGCGAAAGATCAATTTTTATAACGGGCGACCCGCCGAGCGAAAACTCCAGCGGGAATTCGACCGCTTTGCGCCAGTTCTCGATTCCCTTGCGGTCAAATTTGCGGCCTTCCTTGAATATAAATTCCACTTTTCCGCCGCGCATCCGCACCTTGACAATCTCCTGCGACCAGGCCGAAATCCGCACCGCCGCCGCTTCAAAAAGACTGGCGGCCTCTTCCGGAAGGTGCCCGAAACGGTCTTCGACATCATCGCGAATATTTTCGATCTCCTGCAATGTCCGCGCTCCGCCAATTTTTTGATATATTTCCACTTTTTGCTGATTGATATTAATATAAAAATCGGGGATCAGCATATCAAGATCGCTCTCCAATTTGGTGTCGGGCGCGGAAATCACCTTCTCCCCTTTCAGTTCGGCGACCGCTTCCTCAAGCAACTTGGTGTAGAGGTCAAACCCGACCTCCTCGATAAATCCCGACTGCTCCGCCCCGAGAATATTACCGGCGCCCCGAATTTCCAGATCTTTCATAGCCAGTGCAAAGCCGCTTCCCAAATCGGCGTGCGCCTCAATCGCTCGTAGCCGTTTGCGGGCATCTTCGCTTAAAAGACGATACGGCGGGGTCAACAAGTATGCATGCGCCCGCACCGATGACCGTCCCACCCGCCCGCGCAACTGGTACAATTGCGCCAGACCGAAACGATCGGCCCTGTTGATAATAATGGTATTTACTGACGGAATATCCAATCCCGATTCGATTATCGAGGTCGAAAGCAAAACCTGAAACCGCCCCGAAAGAAAAGCCAGCATGATACCTTCGAGAGAACGTTCATGCATTTGTCCGTGGGCCACGGCGATTTCGACCTGCGGTATGGTTCTTTTTAGATAGCGGTACATAGACTCAATGGTTTGCACACGGTTATGCACGAAGAAAACCTGTCCGCCTCGGTCGATTTCACGCAATATCGCTTCGGCGATAACCTCCGGTTCAAACTCGCTGATTTCGGTCATGATAGGGAGACGGTCTTTAGGCGAAGTATTAATCAACGACATATCACGCGCCCCCATCAGGGACATTTGAAGAGTCCGCGGAATGGGGGTGGCGGTCATGGCAATCGTATCGACCGTTGTGCGGAGTTTCCGGAGCGATTCCTTATGCTTGACTCCGAACCGTTGCTCTTCGTCGATAACCAGAAGCCCCAGATCGGCGAATTTGACATCTTTGGAGAGAAGACGATGGGTGCCGATGACAACATCAATTCGGCCCTCCGTCAATTTTTTTACAATTTCCAGTTGCTCCTTGCGACTCCGGAACCGGGAGAGCATTTCGATTTTAACCGGAAAATCAGCCAGGCGCTGCGTGAAAGTATTCAGATGCTGTTGGGCCAAAATAGTGGTGGGAACCAGTACTGCCACCTGCTTGCCGGCTTCAACCGCTTTAAACGCGGCTCGAACCGCCACCTCAGTTTTACCATACCCGACATCGCCGCACACGAGACGATCCATAGGAGTTGGCTTTTGCATATCCGCTTTGATGACTTCAATAGCTTTCAATTGATCCGGCGTTTCATCATAAATGAAAGAGGCCTCCAATTGCTTCATCCAGGTGGTATCGGGGCCGAACGCAAATCCGGGACGGGTCCTCCGTTCGGCATAGATTTTTATCAAATCGGCCGCCATATCCGCAATCGCTTTTTTGGTCCGGGCCTTGATCTTCTCCCAGCCTGTCCCGCCCAAAACCGAGAGCTTGGGCGCCGCGTCCTTGCCGGCATACTTGCTGACACGATTGAATTCTTCTATCGGAACATACAATTTACCCCCATCGGCATAAATCAGATGCAGGCAATCGCGTTCCCGACCGTCGATTTGAATTGTCTTGAGCCCGACATAGCGGGCGATACCGAAATCTTCATGCACGACATAATCGCCGTTGACAAGGCTGGTGTAACTCTGGAGCGCCACCCCTTCTTTGAATTTCTTGCGGCGGGTGCGGCGATAGTACTTACCGAAAATCTGATGATCGGTGAGAATCGCCAGCCGATATTCTCGGGAAACAAATCCGCCTTTGAGAAGCGCAACTTCAATCGGGATCGGACCGGCCGGGGAAATTTTATCCGAAAGCAGTTCCCCGAGACGGGTGGCCTGGCCGGCATTATCGGTGGCGATGAAAAACCGAATCTGTTCTTTACGAAATCCCTCCATTATATTCGCCAACAGATCCAGCCGGGAGCCGACCGCCGGATGTTCCCGGCAATGAAAATCTAAAACATCACCGCGGCCGCCGAATGGAAGAATCTCGATTCGCCGCGATGATTCAAGATAGGAGAAAAATTTCTTCTGATTGCCGTAATAATCATCCACCGCCGGGAGCCGTTCGAGTCGATCGCTGATTCGCTCGCGATGCCGCTCCGCATTCTTTTTGATTTCGTCCACGGCCGCCTCCAGGCTGGAGACACTATCGGTTACAAGAACGGCCCGGCCGTTATCGAGAAAATCGAGCAAGGAACCATATTCCAGTCCAAAAGCGACCGCCAGCCATTCCAGACCGGGAAGCTCCGGGTCATTAAGATAACGGGCCCGAATAAAATCGCCGTCTTTCTCGCTCAATCGTTCCAGATTTGATTCCAGAGTCTTAAAAGTAATCGGTATTTCACGGCGCGGTAGGAGAATCACTTCCTCCAATTTCCCGGTCGTGCGCTGAGTGGCAACATCGAATTCGCGGATGGTTTCGATAATATCTCCGAAAAACTCAACCCGCACCGGGGCGTCGAATCCGGGGGAAAAAAAGTCAATTAGGCCGCCCCGCAGGGCAAAATCGCCGACCTCTTCCACGAGCGGCACTCGCTGAAAACCGAGATCGATAAGCTTTTCGGCCAGTCTGTCGATTTCTATTTCCTGATCGGTCTTTAGAATCAAACTCCCCTTCTCAAAATCAGTACGGGAAAAAGTAGGTTCTATAAGAGCATCAATGGATGCAACCACGATTCTAACATCGCCGCTTATCAGTCGGGACAAAGTGGAAAGTCTCTGACCGATAATTTCCGCGTTCGGGGTCCGAAATTCATAGGGCGGTATCGTCCGGGACGGAAAAAGGGCCACCGCTTTTTCGCCCATATGAAAATTCAGATCATCAAAAAGATTGTTGGCTTCGTCGGGGTCCGATGTCACTGCCAGAAAAATCCGGGACATCTCGTTTGTGAGACCGGATATAAGAAATGAGGGGGATGACCCGGCCAGGCCGCTTACCGGGATATGCCGAATATCCTCGCGGCGCAATTTTTCAAGCAACTTCCGGAATGGCTCCGTCTCGGCGAATTTATCGCGGACAAGCGCCAGATGACTGGAACGGATATCTATATCTGTCTTCATTTTGCTTTAATTCGCCTCAAGCACAAAAGCCCCACCCGAAAGTCGGGAGGGGTGTTTTCCAGTTTTATTATCGGGAGGGAATCTAATAAATTCAGCCTCCCAAGGCAATCCAATTTTGTCAATAATATCTCCTCTTGACATACGGCCGCTTTCCCCTTTCTTTGGCGTAAACATCGAGAAATAAGAGAAAGACTATGAATGATACATCGCTAAAAGGTTATAAAGGACGAGCCAAAGAGGTCCTGCAGTCGTTGGGGGGACGGGTCTGGGCCAATGTTGTTCTGCAGACCGATCGCGGAGACTTTGAAGGGGTGATTCTACCCCGCTCGGAGACTGCCGACGGCGACCATATTGTCCTTAAGCTTAAGTCCGGCTATAACATAGGAATTCGTTCGGATCGCATTCAAAAAATCGTCGAAACCGGCTATAAAGAGGCCATTTACAAAATCCCGGAAAAAGAATTCCCTCGCAGTCCTGAAAAGCCGAATGTAACCCTGCTGGGTACCGGGGGAACAATTGCATCCCGGCTGGATTACCGAACCGGGGCGGTCATTCCCGCCTTTACCCCCGGCGAGCTCTATGGAGCGGTCCCGGAGTTGGCCGATATCTGCAACCTTGAGACCATCAAATTATTCGGAGTTTTTTCGGAAAATATGGGGCCGATGCAATGGATTACACTCTCCGAGGAAATCGGCCGTCAGATAGAAAAAGGGGCCTCAGGAATTGTAATCGGCCATGGAACCGACACCATGCATCATACCTCGGCCATTCTTTCCTTCATGGTCCAGAACAGCCCGGTGCCGATTGTTATGGTCGGCTCACAGCGCTCCTCCGACCGCCCGTCTTCGGATGCCGCCTTTAATCTTCGCTGTGCCTCATACACCGCCGGCCATTCCGATATCGCCGAAACGATGGTTTGCATGTTCGGACCGACTTCCGACGAATACAATCTTCTTCACCGCGGCACACGCGTTCGTAAAATGCACTCTTCCTATCGTTCAACCTTCCGAACCATTGGCGATGTCCCGATTGCAATGGTCACCCCCGATCACGTGATACCTATCAAAACCGATTACAAACGGCGGCGGAACGATTGCAACGTCGATGTCAAAGCGGTTTTTGAAGAAATGGTTGCTATCGTCTATTACTATCCCAATATGCGGCCGGATATAATCGAATCGCTTATCGATAACGGTTACAAAGGGATCGTGATTGCCGGAACCGGTCTGGGGCATGTCAATAAGCCGCTCTACCCGGCTCTGAAGAAGGCCCGCGATAAGGGGATCGCTGTATTCATGACAGTCCAAACGCTGTGGGGTTACGTGCAAATGTATGTCTATGACACCGGCCGCGATATGATGGAATTGGGCGTGATACCGGCGGAAAATATGCTCCCTGAAGTGGCGTATGTCAAATTGGGGTGGATCCTGGCGCAGACAACCGATCCGGCCAAAGTGCGCGAAATGATGCTTGCGCCGATCGCCGGAGAGATAACGGAGCGGGAACCGTTCGACGGTTATCTAATTTTGCAGGGCGGCATTCCCGAGGTGGAGAAATTCATCGGTCAATATCATCGATAGATATAAAAATTCCGCAATAAAGATTCAATTGCCCTGCGGTGCTCGAATATCGGAAATATCGAAAGCACGGCTGTCCGATAGGTCGCTGTGCAAAACTTCATAAAGAATTCGGCTTAGTTGCTGTACCCGATACGGCTTTCGGGCAAATCCTTTGAAACCGTATTTCAAATAGTCCGAGAGAACCGGGGCGTTGGAATAGCCGCTGGAGACAATTGCTTTTATCTGAGGATCGATATCCCGGAGCAATTTAATGGTATCTATTCCCCCTAAGCCGCCCGGAATCGTTAAATCCATGATGACGGCGTCATAACGGGCGCCCGAATCAAGGGCCTCTTTATATCTGGCCACCGCTTCAATGCCGTCGCTGGCCAGGTCAACCTGATACCCCAATTCGGTCAGGGCAATACAGGCGACCGTTCGGATCCCGTCATCATCGTCCATAATAAGGATTTTTCCGTGGCCGGGGATGGCCGCATCATCAAAGTCCGTTTGAGACGGTGTCTCAGATTCGGAAGCAGGAAGATAAATATGGAAAGTGGTTCCGACGTTTAGGTTCGATTCGACCGCGATATGCCCGTCGTGTTTTGTTATTATGGAATAGGTCGTCGCCAGCCCCAGCCCATTGCCTTTCGGTTTTGTCGTAAAGAAGGGGTCGAATATCTTGCGCAGATTTTGCTCGGGAATCCCGGTACCCTGGTCCTTGACTGATATTTTAATGCCATTCTTGCCATGTATCGGCAATGGATTGTCATCGGTTCCATAGACATTGCTAATGTCGATTGTGATAACACCGCCCTTCGGCATTGCCTGATCGGCGTTAATGACCAAATTGCTTATAACCCGGCTAATCTGTCCCGAATCTATTTCCACCGGCAAAAGGTCGTCTTCGAAGGCGAATTCGCATGAAACATCCGAGCCGCGCAGGGCGAATTTTGCCGATTCGCGCACTAATTCGGCGATAGAGGCCGCCTTTTTGATCGGGGTTCCGCCTTTGGCGAAAGTTAGGAGCTGCTGTGTCAAATCTTGTGCTCGAAGTGTGGCTTTTTCCGCATCGGCCAGGCGTTTATAGATTTCGGCCCCATCATCAATTTTGGACATGACCATCGATATATTGCCCATTATTCCGGTCAGAATATTATTGAAATCGTGGGCGATACCTCCGGCCAGAATGCCCAGCGAATCCAGCTTTTCGGCTTTGGCCAGTTCAGCTTCGATCCGTTCTCTTTCGGTAATGTCACGGAATACCAGGACCGCTCCGATCGTTTGCCCTGCTTCATCCTTGATCGGCGCGACACTATCGGCCAGAAGTCGTTCGTTTCCGTCTTTCGATAACAAAAGAGTATCGGCGGCCAATTCACTGGCTTCTCCGCTGCTCAATACATTTTGGACCGGATTGGGACATATTTCCCTGGTGTTGCGATTGACAATATGAAAAACATCCTCAATTTTTTGCCCTACGCCATCATAATTTTTCCAGCCGGTCAATTCCTCCGCGACCCTGTTGATTAAAACAATCCGGCCTTCGGTATCGCAGGCAATTACCCCGTCGCCGATACTCTGAAGGGTCACCGTCAGGCGATTGGTCTCGGCGGCAAGCATATTCTCCGCCCGTTTGCGATTGGTCACATCAAGAAGATAACAATGGAAATGTGTAATGGCTCCGCGGCTGTCGCGAATCACTCTCGTGAAATCATCGACCCAGCGATACCTGCCCTGAGCATCAATAATACGATACTCCTGCTCGTACCAAAGGGCGCCCCGGTCGATAAAAGCCCGTGCCTCTGACTGAATTCTAATTTTGTCGTCGGGATGCACAATGTCACGATAATAAAATCTCCCTGATAGGAAATCCTCGGCTTTGTACCCGTATTCGGTCATGATATTCGGCGAGACATAATCGGCCGGGTAGCTTGCTTCATTGCGCCACTTAAACACGACCACCGGGCCGGCAATGAAAAGCCCTCTTTCGTCCCGAAGTTCCTCTTCCGCCCTGATGCGGTCACTGATATCCGTTATGAAGCCTTCGAGCGCGATGATCTCACCATCCTTATTGGCGATACCCTGCCCCTGTTCCCAGACCCACTTCACCTCATTTTGTGCCGTCACAATGTGATAAAGCAGACGGAACGGCTTTTTCATTTGCAGGGCCTTTGCTATTTCGGCTTGCACCGAATCCCGATCGTCGGGATGTATGATATCATTAAATGACATTTTATTATTATTGAGGATATCCTGAGGGTTATATCCCGTTAATTCGAAACAGCCGTCGCTCACGAATTCCATGGTCCATTGCGGGTTGTTGGCGTATCGATAAGCCATGCCAGGCAAATTATTCATTAAGGTCTCGAGGGTTCGCCGACTCTCCAGCAGATCGGATTCCGTCTTCTTTCTTTGCGTTATATCCCGAACAAAACCGAAATCGTACTCCTTACCCCCGTACTCCAAATAATTGGCGCACACTTCCGTGGAGAATACTTTTCCGTCCTTCGAGTGCAGCTGCGATTCGATTGTCAGAGTTCCTGCCTTCTTTAAACCTTCCCAGTACAAGGACCATTTCGTTTCGTCGAAACAAGGATTTATGTCCCACACTGAAAATCGGAGCAATTCCTCTCGGGTATAACCGAGAATATTAACCGCAGCATTATTGATATATTTTAGCCGCCCCGAGGAATCGAGCCAGAAGGCCATGTCGGAAGCATGATCAATGGAAAATTGAGTTTTGTGCAATATTTCTTCGTTAACTTTTCTGTCGCTGATATCTTCGATCATATCAAGAAAGTACAGGAATCGATCCTCCTTGTCGCGGACGGCATTTATCGAAACATTTCCCCAAACTGTCTTTCCATCTTTGCGGATATACCGCTTCTCCGTGCGAAACTGAGAAATTTCTCCGGCCAGCAACTGCTTTACGGAATCCTCATTTTGAACCAGATAATCAGGATGGGTGATATCTTTGAAAGTGAGATGCATAAATTCTTGTTCGGTATAGCCGATCATTTCGCAAAAGGCGGCATTGACTTTAAGAAAGCGATAATCGGACCCGGCCAGCGCCATTCCCAGGGGACCTTCTTCAAAAATGCGGCGGAATCGCTCCTCACTCTCCACAAGAGCCGCTTCCGCTTGTTTTCGCTGTGTAATATCCTCTTTTATGGCTACAAAATGGGTGATGGCTCCCTTCTCATTTTTGATGGGCGATATCTGGGCCCGTTCCCAGAAGAGCTCGCCGTTCTTCTTCCGGTTGTGGAACTCACCGCGCCACTCACCGCCGGCGGCAATAGTCTCCCATAGTTTCTTATATTCGGCTTCCGAAGTTTCACCGGATTTCAATACGCGCGGGTTCTGCCCCAGAGCCTCTTCACGCGAGTAGCCCGTAAGTTCCGTGAATTTGGGATTGACATATTCAATCGTGCCGTTCGTATCGGTCACAACAACCGTCACCGGGCTTTGCTCGACCGCGTGCGACAGTTTTACCAATTCTTCTTCAGCTCTCTTTTGATCCGTTATATCATAAAATACGCCATCGATATATCCTTTTTCTGGATGTATCTTGGCCGAGAGCGATACCCAGATTACTGATCCTCCCTTCCTGAAAAATCTGATTTTATAATTTGAAGTTTCACCGGTTCGACTCATTTCTTCGATAAATCTTTCCCGTGCCGACGGATCAACATAATGCTGTGAAACTCGGAATTGATTAATCATTTCTTCTTTGGAGGCATATCCGAAGATCTCTGCCGCCCTGTCATTGCACTCCAGCACTAATCCATCTATAATTGCCGTTCTGAAAAGACCGACCTCGGCATTATTATACAAATAACGATACCTTTCTTCGCTCTCGCGAAGTGCTTCTGCCGCCAATTTCCGGTCGGTAATGTCGTCAATTAGAGTAAGCAGGCACTTGTCATCATTCAGGGGAATAATAGCCATGGAGACAGAAAAGTCCCGGCGGTCGCCTTGCGGCAGGGTTCTGGTAATTTCCAGGTTGCGGACTGTTTCGCCTCCCGATAATTTGGAAATCCAGATATCACGTTCTTCGCGGCTGTTCCAGATGCCAAGCGCAAGAGTATTATTACCGAGCAGATCCTCGCGGGATAATTTGAATATTTCTTCCAGACGTTCATTGGCATTTATAATCTTCCCCGTGGCCAAATCTGTCAAACAGGCTGCCACCGGACTGAAATTAAAGGTCCGTGAGAATCTTTCTTCCGCTTGCCGAAGCGACATTTCAGCGTTCTTCTGTTGTGAAATATCTCTGACACGCGCCAGCAAAAACCTTTCGCCTTTTAGAACCAGCGCCTGTAGATGAACTTCCGTGTCCTGACACACCCCGTTAATGTCTTGATGCATCCAGTAGAACGTCTGAGGATCGCCGCCCATGGCCGCTTCTATTTTTTCCTTGGCCGATTCTGTCGATTTGCGTCCATTTGGTTGCTTCTCCGGCGAAAATTCAGACGGGCTGTGCCCGATGATATTCTCGCGGCTGCATTTCCATAACCGGCATACTTGCTCATTGCAGTCGAGAAAGACCTCCTTCATCAGAAATAGGCCGTCCGGCGAACTCTCGAACAGAGTGCGGTATTTGTTCTCGTTCTCCTGCAATGATTCCTCGGCCCATTTCCTTTCCAAGGCGCTGGCCAGCACTTCCCCGGCCATGCGGAGCAGTGCCATATCATCGTCGGTCCAGATTCTTTCTTCGCGAATAGCCGCCATTCCGATGGTGCCGATCAGTCGGCCGCCGCTTGCCAAGGGAACCGATACCATCGATTTAATGCCCAAATTGCCGAAAAATTCTCGATCATGATCCCCTTCTGAAGACGATTCGAAAAGTCGAGTGAATTTGACCGGCTCCATTCTGCAGAGCTGTTCAAATCCCTGATAATATTTCTGGGGCTGTTTGCCCTGCATCTTCTCTGCAAAACGTGGGGTTCCGACGCCACACCACTCACTGGTATAACGGACCGACTCCGTATCATCGGAGAAAAAGAAAAGATGACAATTATCGACGCCGGCAAATTCGCCTATGCTTTTCAGCGATTCCTCAATTGCCGCATCGATTTTCTCATTTGATAGACCCATTAAGCGGGCCGATATGGTGGTCACGAGATGCTCGAAATCTAGACGAAACCGGAGGGTTGCGGCGGCGTTTTTCTGCTCGGAAATATCGACTACCACCGACCGCATGCCCACCACTTGATCGTCCCTGTATATCGGACTGGAATGCAATGCTACCGGAATAGTGCTTCCATCCCGCTTTCGCGCCAGATATTCGATATTACGACGATGATCCCCTTTAAAAACCAGTCCCACATTCTGACGGGCTCGCTCAATTTCCGAGGGATCCAGCATCTCGAACATATTCATTCGCTTTTCGACTTCTTCCCGCTTATAGCCGAAAACCTGACAACCGTGCAGATTCACGAATGTGAACACGCCGTTGAGGTCGCACTCAATGATGGTCTCGGGTAGCAACTCCGCCAGTTCGCGAAACCGCGACTCACTCTGCCGTAAAGAATCCTCGGCCCTTTTTATCTGCGTGACGTCATGCATGATATAATGGGTGCGGGAAAAACGGCCGTTCCCGTCTTTTTCTATTTTACCGTCAAAGGATAGATCTATTAACGTTCCGTCCTTCCGCTTTAAAGTAAACTGGACATCATGGATTTCGCCCTTATCTTTGAATAACGGGTAACTTTTCTGAAAAAGCTTGATATCCCCCGGAGCCAGAAAATCGGTAAAGGGACGACCCGTAATTTCCGTTTCCGCATATCCCATCATATGCACCCAGGTTCGATTGACATTTAAAATATGCCCGGTCTCGTCCAATGATTGATATCCCAGGGGCGCTGAATCATACAGACGGCGGAATCTTTCTTCACTCTCGCGCAACGCCTTTTCGGCTTGATCCCTGGCCGTCACATCCCGAAACGACCAGACTCGCCCGACACTTATGCCACCGATTTTTTGCGGCCGGGAATAGCGTTCAATAATTCGCCCATCGGTGAATTCCAATATATCAAAACTCTCGGCGTCGGGATTGTTATACAATTCCTTAACCTTATTTATGAATGACTGCGGATCTTTGAGTCTATTTAAAACATGCTGTATGGCCTTTTTATCATTGCGCTCTTCCAGGATATCTTGCGGAATCTGCCAGAGTTCCTGAAAACGGCCGTTATAACTGGTAATATCACCGTCCTGATTGACGACCAGAATGCCGTCGGCGGTCGATTCAAGAGTGGCCATGAGAAGAGACAATCCCTTTTGAAGATCCTGCTCGGCCTTCACTTTCTTGGAAAAAATCCCTTCCACAAAAGCGCCGAAGCAAAGAAATAAAAACATTACAAAACTGCGAATCCAGATATCCGATGAATCAGGGCTGAACATTGTCTGTCGAAGACTGCCCCCCCGAGTTAAATAAGAATCTATAAGCGGATCAATAATCCAGAAAGCTAGTCCGAGAGCGATTCCAACCAAAACCCAATTTGGAGCCGTTCTTTTTCCTTTAGGATGCTTTTTACTCATCTTTTACAGACTGAAAATTCGCCCGGATCCCTTTATTTAGAACCCCATATAGGGTTCGATTCCAGAGTTCTTTCCTCTGAAATATTACCTTAATCATCCTATTAATCGACAAAAAATGGAATGTCTTTACGATTGCAGAGGCAAAAAGGCGTGATTCCGGGGCATAAAATCGGACTGAGCCGCATAGAGCCGTATATAATTATTCCCCCTTTGAAACCGATATTTTTGATGAAAAAATTAAGAATTCCGCATCCGCTAACTGACGGACGCTCTGAAGATATTGTCGGCTATATAGTAAGAACGCTTTATGGCGTCATTGAGACCTATGCCGGTATAAGCATTCCCGGCAAGGTAAATTGAGCCCAATTTAGTCAAATCCTTCTCAATCCTGCGTAATCGCTCGCGATGGCCCAGGGTATATTGGGGAATAGCCTCATTCCAGATAATAATTTTCTGATACGACGGCGGTTTTTTGATCCCCATTATTGCCGCCAATTGGGCATGAGAAAGCACCCCCAATTTTTCCTCTCCCAGATTTATAATTTCGTTATTTTTTGCCCCGCCCAGCATAGTGCGAAAGAGGACAAATCCATCCGGCGCCTGTTCCGGGAAGATGACCGATGTCCAGATTGATCCGAGAATTTCAAGATTTTGATTGTGCGGAACCAGAAATCCAAATCCGTCGACCGACCGCTCGATATCTTCAATTTTGTACCCCTGGCAGCAGACCGCCAGATTGGAGTAAGGAATCTGCCGAAGCAGAGCGGCGGCTTCGGGAGCCATGTCGGATATAATAGCCGCCGCCGCCATAGACGGCGCGGCGATTATGACCCGATCAATATCATAATTACCCAACGATGTTGCCAAACGGAATTTGCCGCTATTTTTAACGACCGAAAGGACCTCTTCCTCGCGCCGAATGGACGGCGCCATGATTTCTTCCAACCGTTCCACAAGTGTCAAAAGTCCGCCCTGAAAGCTGGTCAGATGTCCCGATGGGCCGGCCGGCCCCCCCTTTTTGCCTGCTTTTTTATTCTCTCGCCCTTTTTTAATCATTGCCTTAATCAGTCCCCCATACTCTTTTTCCATAGTCTCCATCACCGGGAAACATGCTCCCAGTGATAATTGCTCGGCATCACCGCCGTAAATGCCGGAAACCATCGGATCAATCAATATCTCGGCCGCCTCGCGCCCGATCCGGCGCTCCACGAAGCGAAATATCGACTCGTCCTCGTCATCCTTTTTCCGAGGCACGAATATCTCCATTCCGATCCGAAGTTTGCCTCGGGCGGAAAGCAACCCGCCGGCCAGAAATTTGACCGGATTGGCGGAAATTTCATGGAGACGGTTATTGCGATAAATAAACCGCTTCTCCGATTTCTTATTGGAACGGTACAGTTTCTCTTTCAATCCGATATCATCGATGAAATTCAGCGTCAGCGGTTCCCGATCCAGAAAACCATTGGGCCCCCAATCGGCAAGATACCCTTGCTCGCGCGACGTCCCGATTGTACCGCCCAGCCTCCGGTCCTTTTCGAAAATGAAAATATCGCCTCTTTCTCCCAACCGTTTCCGCAGGAAAAAGCCGGCCGCTAGCCCGGAAATCCCGCCGCCGACAATGGCGATGCACTGTTTTGCCGTCACATCTGCTCCTCAATCAGCGATTTCAGAAGCGATATGAATTTCGGATGGTCGTTGAAGACTCCTCCCCGGGCAAATTTTTCTATTCCGGCCTTACGGGCGATACCGGCCAATTCAATATCAAGTTCGTATAAAGTCTCGATATGATCGCAGACAAATCCCAGCGGCATCACCACCAATTGCTTTACTCCCTCTCGTCCCAGTCTTTGCACGGTTTCGATAGTCGATGGTTTCATCCAGGCCACCGGCCCTATTTTGCTCTGAAATGACAGAGTATGATTCTCTACTGGAAATCTTTCAAGGAGCACGGCCACGGTCCGTTCGACCTGCATCCGATAGGGGTCACCTTTGGCGATAAATGACTGCGGCAGAGCATGCGCGGAAAATTGAACATAAAAGGGGCGCGATAAATCGATTTGGCGCAGTGCCCCTTGGAGTGACTCGATAATTCCCTCGATAAACAAAGGGTCATCATAAAAGGGGCGAATTATTTTGAGATTATCGCCCAGTTTATACTTCCCGCGCGCTTTCTCGAGATCGGTGTAGATACTCCCCAGCGTGGAGATGGAATAGTACGGGTACAGCGGCACGGCAATAATCCGTTCGGCGCCGCTCTCGAGAGCCGCCGCCATAGCCGTGGCCACCGACGGCTCAATATAACTATAGGCGAATTGTGCCGTCAGACGAGGGGACTGCTCTTTAAGGCCCTCTTCGACCAATGAGGCCTGGCATTCCGTCCATTGCATCAAAGGCGAGCCGCCGCCGATCAAGGAATAGTGATGTTTGACATTGGGGGTACGGATAGCCACGATCATTTGCGCCACAAAGGCCCGCACTGGTTGCGGTATATCCATAATATGTCGATCATTAAAAAGATTGAACATGAAGGGACGAACCTTATCGAGCCCGCGCGGTCCGCCCATATTTATCAATATGACCGCAGTTCGAGAATAATGGCCCGTCTGATTTACTTTCATATTAATTTCCCGCCGGAATCAGATAGTTCGAGAAAACTGCACTTTCGGCCCGTCCTGTGCCTTGCGCAAATAGGCGTCGAATACCATGGCGATGTTGCGAACAAAGATTTTTCCCATACCGGTGACATGGAGCGAGTCATTATCTCTAATAATCAGGCCGTCGTCAATAAATGGCTGCAGTTCCTGCAACTCGATATTCAGATAATCGCGCGATTCGATGCCGAAACGACGGTCGCTTTCGCTGAAATCGACCTGGAAATTGCACATAATCTCCGAAATCAAATACTGCCGAATCAAATCATCCTGATTCAGCTTCAGACCCCGATAGACGGCAAAATGGCCGCTGTCGATCGCCCGATTGTAGTTTCCGATACCGCTGTGATTTTGCGCAAAATTATTACTGACATATGATATCGATGACATTCCGACCCCGATCCAATCTTTGGCCGCATTGACAGTATAGCCCATAAAATTGCGGCGTAATTTCCCCTGCGAGGCGGCTTGTGCCAGTTCATCGGTCGGCCGAACGAAATGATCCATTCCAATCTGGATATATCCCCCCGCCTGGAACATTTCGCGCGCCAGATGGAAGAGATCCGATTTGGTTTGCGGTGTCGGCAGGGCGGCCTCATTGATTTTCTTCTGATGAACCTTCCCCGCCGGCAGATGGGCGTAGCTGTACATCGCCACTCGATCCGGTCGCAATTCGATGACTTTGACGAGTGTTTCGCGGAAACTATCGATTGTCTGCATTGGCAAACCGTAAATCAAATCGAAATTAATTCCGGTAAAGCCTTCACTGCGGCAAAAGCGGTACAAATCAACGGCCATTTTTTCATCCTGATTGCGCCCGATGGCGCTCTGTACTTCGGAATTAAAATCCTGTATCCCCATTGAAAGCCGGTTGAATCCGAGCGATTTCAAGAGCCTGATACGGCCTTCACCGGTTACACGAGGATCAAGTTCGATTGAAATTTCGGCATCCTTGAGCATCTCGAAACGCTTGAAGAAAATTTCATAAGCGCGCACCGTCTGGGCGTCGGTCAGAAATGACGGAGTTCCGCCGCCCCAATGGAATTGCGAAATCTTCTTTCTGGATCCCAGACAGCTGAGCACCATATCGGTCTCTTTCTCGATTCGTGATAAATATTCATCGGCCCCTTCGGGTCCTTTTGATACCATCGTGTTGCACCCGCAAAACCAGCACCGCTTGCGGCAATACGGAATATGCAAATAGAACGAAAGCGGTTCATCGACTTCGCCTGAGGCTTTCTTAAGGGCCTCGATATATTCGGCCGGGTCGTAATCATTTCGCCATTCCGGTGCCGTGGGATAACTGGTATAACGAGGACCGGGCCGGTCATATTTGCGCACCAATTCTTCAACCCGTTTCAAATCAATTTTATCCGGCATTATCGTTTCCTCTCGAAATTATGGACGGTCGCCACCAGGGCCTTGACATTATCCACCGGCGTCTCCGGAAGAATCCCATGGCCGAGGTTGAAGATATAACCCGGGTAAGATGACATATCCTGCAGAATCTGCGCGGCTTTATTTATCACCAGGTCCTTCGGTCCCAAAAGCAGATGCGGGTCAAGATTCCCCTGCAAGACTTTGGGAGACAAAATGCCGGCCGCCTCGGTCATGGGAACCCGCCAATCCAGACTTATTATAGTCGCATCCAATTTTTTCAACCTTTTTATAAGATGATACGATCCCCTGATATAAATACTGGTGACGGCGCCGGTTTGTGACAATTCCCTGACAATTTTCTCCAGGTAAGGGTACGACCAGAGGGCAAATTCCTCTTCAGCCGATTCCCCGGCCCAGGTATCGAAAATCTGCACGGCGTCGGCCCCGGCCGCAATCTGCATTTTCAGATATTGGATACTTAAGTCGGCCAGACGCTCCAGCACCTGTTTCCCTTGTTCCGGATAATTGGTTAAAAACCTTACCGTCCTGTGGAAATCCTTGGCCCCTCTGGTCCCGCACAGGTAGGCGAAAACCGTGAAAGGAGCCCCGCAAAAACCGAGAAGAGGAATATCATTGCCGATTCGCTTTCTGGCCTCGACAAGTGCATCGCCGACAAAAGCCAGTTTTTGGGCGGCGTCAAATTCCTCAAAATCCGCCGCCTGCTCCGGCCTTTCCAATATGGGCGATATGACCGGCCCCGGATCAAATTTTAGATTGATCCCCAGCGGTTCCAAAATGAGAAGGATATCGGAAAAAATTATAGCGGCATCCAAATCCAGAATTTCAATCGGCTGGGCCGTCACCTCCGCTACCGCCTTTGGGCTCCGGCAAAGTTGTTCGAACTTCATATTCTTTTTGTATTCGCGATATTCGGGAAGGTATCGCCCGGCTTGGCGCATGATCCAGAGCGGCGTCCGCTTGGTCCATTCCCCTCGGACATTGGCCATAAACAACTCTTTCTTGGTCATTCTTCGGCCCTTCCCGTGGGGGTAAAACGATAACCGGTTCCAAATTCGGTATGAAAATAAATCGGGTGGGAGGAGTCCGATTCGAAATATTTCCGGTAGCGCAGTATAAAATTATCGACTGTCCGGCTCGAGGGATATGCATTATATCCCCAGACGCCGTCCAGAATGGTACTGCGGCTCAAAACCTCGTCGGGATGCTCGCTGAACAGCTTAAGGAGTAGGCATTCTTTATTGGAAAGGCGAAATTTTCCGTTATGACTCTCGACTTCGAACTTTTTGAAATCAATCGTTCCGCCCGCGAATTTATAAATCTCTCCCGATGCACCGTCGGCTCCGAGCCAGGCTTGACGACGGAAAATCGCTTTTATTCGCAAAATCATCTCTTCCAGATCAAACGGCTTGGTAATATAATCATCGGCTCCGATTGCCAATCCGTCCTTCTTGTCATCGAGACTGTCACGGGCCGTGAGAAAAAGGATCGGCTCTGTTCCCAGATGCTGATTGCGAATGCGGCGGCAGATTTCCAGACCGTCCACCCCCGGAAGCATAATATCCAGAATAATCAAATCGTAATGACCGTTCTTATAATAATCCAGTGCCATATTGCCATCGGTCGCCCAGACAATCTCAAACCCCTCGGCTTCAAGATTGATACTGATTCCTTCGGCCACATGCTTTTCATCTTCGACCAGGAGTATTCGTTTGTCGCTCATCGTACCTTCCTGAATCGTATGCTTACCAAGCAACCGCCGGCCGGCCCGTTTTTAATCGTAATCTGTCCCCCGCAACGCCGTATATATTCCCGGGCGATATATAAACCCAGCCCCGAACCGGGGACCGTTTTCTGCGTCTCAATATTCCCGCGGAAAAACGGTTCGAACAATTTTTCTTCCATCCCCGATGGAATTCCCGGGCCGTTGTCGAGAAATTGCATTTCGGCAAATTCCCCATGCCTTTTTAAACCAATGGTCAGAGCCAGGGTTCCGGCCCGAGTATATTTTAGGGCGTTGTCTATTAACATCTCCCAGACCTTAATCATTTCTTTCATACCGGTTTTGACAAAAATACCGTCTTCAATATTGATAATTAATTTCCCGCCGGCCGCCTCAATTCGTTCTTTAATATTATTCGCGAATCGCCGCAATTCACCCGAGAGATCGACCGTATCCAATTTGATTTCAATTTCCCGGTCGGATAGCCTGCGGACCTGAAGGATATTATCGATCAATTGATTAAGGCGGATGATATCCTCTTTCATTTTCGGCGCCAATCGGCCGACCAGCTCGCTGTCATAATTGCGCTTCTTGATTGTATCCAGAAACAGGCTTATCGACGTAATAGGAATTTTAAGTTCATGGGTGATGCTATGCACAAAAAGCAATTGTTCCTCCCGTATCTGGCGGGTCCTTCGCAGTGACAGATAAATCAAATAGGCCCCGATCGCGATTAGAAGCAAAAAGAACGACCCCTCCATCAGAAACATTATTATATGACGATTTCTTTCCGTCAGGATATTGTCGTAATCGGACTGCTTCACCTGCACCATTGCATCGGTTATCCAGTCCGGCCGGTCAAGTTCACCGCTCGCCGCCGAGGTAAATTGCAGCCGGGGATTCTGGGAGATAATTTTTTCGGGGTAATGGCGGTCAATAAATAGCAGCATTTCCGTTTTCCCGACCGAAAAAGCAAAATAGAGGGAATCTCTCGGAATCATGGTCCTATCGAAAATTCCTGATCCGGAAACGGCCGGATCGCTGATAAATGGCGGGAGATCGGTAGCTTTATCATATCGCAGGGCCGTTTTCTGACCCATTTCGTATATTTCCGAATAACGGGTATTGAGTAATTGCACCGTCCAGCTCCGTTCCTGTTCCAGAGCCAGCGCCAAATTGCGGCGGGTGTATTCGGCGTTGCGCACCTGAAAAAAAATCCACCAGATCATCTGAACACAAAAAGTGGCGGCCAGTAAAACAAAAACTATGAGAGTGTTGCGCGCCGAGGCCGGTGTAATCCGTTTCAACATATTCTATAATGATTTGATAAGGCCCGATAATTTGTCGGCGGCTTCGGTCAATATCGATGGCGTATGGGCGGTGCTGACAAAGCCGACTTCATAAGCTGACGGGGCCAGATATATGCCTTCGTCAAGCGCCTTGTTGAACAATATCTTAAACTTCGCGGCGTTCTCGGGATTGATTTCTTCGGCCTTGGAAGCGGTATCGGGCTGAAGATTAATCCAGAAAATGGAACCGATCGTGGTGATATTGACCGGCACACCGCGTATGGCATCACGTATCTGCTGAACAAAATCTCTCGTTTGACGGTTCAACATATTCCAGCCGTCATTTTTCTCCAAATATTCCAGCGTCGCATACCCGCTGGCTAGAGCCAGAGGGTTTCCGGAAAGGGTCCCGGCCTGATATACGGGCCCCAGTGGAGCCAGCATTTCCATGATATCGGCTCGGCCGCCGAAAGCTCCCACCGGAAGGCCGCCGCCGATCACCTTGCCGTAAGTCGATAAATCGGGAGTCAATCCGTAGTACTCCGCCGCGCCGCCGGGCGCCACTCGAAAACCGGAGATGACTTCATCGAAAATCAATAGTGCCCCGTATTCTCGCGTGATCTCCCGAAGGAACCCCAGATAACTGCGGGATTGCAAAAGAAGTCCATTATTGGCCGGAACCGGTTCAATAATCACAGCCGCAATGTCTGTCCCATGCTCCTTAAATACCTGTTCGACCGTATCGATTTCATTCAAGGGGACAACCAGGGTATGTTTGGCAAAATCGTCGGGGACGCCGGCCGATGCCGGTATGCCGAGCGTGGCCAGTCCCGAGCCGGCCGAGGCCAGCAGATAATCGGAGTGGCCATGATAACAGCCGGTAAATTTAATAATTTTGTCCCTTTTGGTGAAAGCCCGCGCCAGCCGAATCGCCGACATCACCGCTTCCGTTCCTGATGAAACAAACCGCACCAGCTCAATATGCGGGCAAAGCGCCTTTATCTTTTCCGACAGCAATATTTCATTTTCATGAACCGTTCCAAAACTGGTCCCTTTGCGCACGGTTTTTTCAATCGCCTCCACCACCGCCGGATGAGTATGTCCCAAAATCAGCGGTCCCCAGGAACAGCAGAAGTCGACATACCGATTGCCATCGACATCATACAAATAAGCGCCGTCACCGCGATCCATATATAGAGGCGTCCCGCCGACCGCTTTGAACGCCCGCACCGGGGAATTTACCCCGCCGGTCATGTTCCGCAGAGCCTTGTCATAGAGTAATCGTGATTGGTCGTTCTTAACCATTAAGCCATCCGTTTTTCAAAATATCCCTTAAGTGATAAGTGAGAGCCATATCCGCCCCGGCCCGAAAGATAGCGCTCAAATTCTCCAGCACCAAATCCTTTTCGACCGCCATCCCCTCCCGCGCCATTAATTTTGCCATCGTATATTCGCCGGAGACATTATACGCCGCCACCGGAACGGGTGAATTTTCCTTGAATAGGCTGATTATATCCAGATAGGCCAGCGCCGGTTTAACCATAACAATATCTGCCCCTTCGGCAATATCGAACTCCAGCTCCCGTATGGCTTCACGCTGATTGCGATAATCCATCTGGTAACTTTTCCGGTCGCCAAATTTGGGCGCGCTCGCGGCGGCGTCGCGGAACGGGCCGTAGTAGCTTGATGCATATTTGGCCGTGTAAGCCATAATGATGCTGTCTTTGTAGCCATGTTCTTCCAGTTTGGCGCGAATATGACCGATCCGACCGTCCATCATGTCCGACGGCCCCAGACAATCGGCCCCGGATTTTACCGACGCCAGCGCCATATCGGCCAGACGGTCCAGCGTGGCATCGTTATCAATTTTATTATCTTTGATTAGTCCGCAATGCCCGCTGTCGGTGTATTCGCAAAGGCAAATATCGGCGGCGACAAAAACCTCATCACCGTATTGCTCTTTCAACTGCCGGCTGACACTGTTGACCGGATTATCCTTATCATCCACCCGTGAGGCCCGGCTATCCTTTGATGTCACAACGCCGAACAGCATGATTTTATCGATTCCGAGATCGAAATCGGCCTTGAATGATTCAACAAATTTATCTTCGGGATCGCGATAAATACCCGGCATCGAACCTATTTCCATTCTATTGGTTCCTTTTTCACTTATGAAATAGGGCTGGATCATCTTGCCGGGATCTAACTTGACTTCGGCAACCAGATCACGAATGAGTTTATTGCGACGCAATCTTCTTGGACGGTTCAACATTTTCATTCTACAACTTCTCCCTGATTTTCCGAACTATGGCGCCGATGTCGGCTTTCTGCGGTATAAAATCGGGCCAACGAAAATGATCGGCCAGACTTTTCGCAGTGGGATTTCCAATTACCGCCACCCAGGACTTCTCTGATATGGAGTGTCCCAGGTTCCTAAAATATTCCACCGCGAGGGGGCTGGTAAAGATAAAAAAATCGATTTCCGATGAATTAATTTGCGGCAGTCGGGCCGCCGATGCCGGCCGGGTTTGATATATATTAAATCTCGTAACCCGATATCCCTTGGCCCGAAGACCGTTTTCCAGCTGGACCGGGGCTTCAATCCCCTGAGGAAGCAATAATGAAATATTCCCGTTGCCCAAAACCGGGGGCAATCCCTTTAATAATCCGGTTGAATCCTCCTGCCTCGGAACAAATGTCACTTCCCAGCCTATCGCTCTCAAAAGGTCCCCGGTTTTCTGGCCGACCACGGCGATTTTCGTATTTGTACTAAGCTTAACCCCGAATTTCCGCAAAATCTCCCGAAATATCCGCACGCTGTTTTTACTGGTGAATATCAGCCAGTCTAAAGAGGAAATGTTCGACATTATGGCTGTCGCTTCCACCTCATCATACGACTCGGCAATCTCAAAAACCGGATAAAAAACAGGATCGAGAACCTCCCCATCCGCCCTGAAAAAAGAGGCCCCTTCTTCTTCAGTTCTGGTTATCAAAACTTTTTTTTTGACAGGGCTTTTCGCCGCCGGACCGCTTAATTCCCGATAGGCTCTATCGAGCAGTTCCGGAATATTTTCGCCATATCCGCAGAATTGGGTCGGCTTTCCCCATTTATCACCATCTCTGAGACCCAGAAAAGCCTTGAGATAGAAACCATTGTCACGACGTTGCGAAGTGACAGCAAGCGGAAGTTGACAGCCCCCCTGAAAACGGGCCAAAAGACCCCGCTCCAGAACGGCCGTTGTCTCAGCAGCATTCTCGTTCAGGCTTGAGACAACCTTTTCGACTTCAGGGTCGTTGTCACGAATCTCAATAGTTAAGATTCCCTGCCCCGGAGCGGGAATAAATTCAACACGATCCAGAACAATTCGGATCAGCTTACCGGTATCCAGCTTTAGCCTGTCGACCCCTGCCAGAGCAATCAGGATGGCATCGTATCGCCCTTCCTGCAATTTCCTCACCCTGGTCGGTACATTGCCGCGCAGCGGTTCAATTTTCAAATCGGGTCGATTATATGCAATCTGCGCTTGTCGCCGCACCGAACTGGTGCCGATGACCGATCCGGTTTTCAGAAACAGTTTTTGCGTGGTGTCATATTTCTCGGGATTAACCAGAAGAAGTTCCGACGGGTCCTCAGGATTGCAGTAGGCGCCGACTTTAAGGCCATCCGGCATGGTGGTCGACAAATCCTTGAGCGAGTGTACCGCCAGATCGATTTCATGATTTAAAAGAGCATCTTCCAGTTCCTTGGTGAAAAATCCTTTTCCTTCGATTTTGTCGAAACTCAGATTATCAATCTTATCGCCAACCGTTTTTATGATTTTTAAATCGACTTCTATCCCCATATTGGCGAGATAAGATTTGATTAGATTAGCCTGATAAAGGGCCAGGTCACTGCCCCGAGAGCCGATGGTAAGATGCATATTTTTTACCGCGCGTTTTTGGGAAGATGAGACAATCTCAGATCCTGCTCAAAATCACTGTCGGCGATATGCGCCGCCAGTTGCTTGGCCGGAAGGTAACAGGCGCGGGCAAGAACCTTTTTGCTCCAGTAAACGAGCAACTCCTGATCATTCGATGATAGATGGGAAAGTTTGTTTTTGAAAAGATTGGAAAGCCCCTCTTGAGCCATCGCCATTGATTCATCAAGGGCAGAATCGAAAAGCGGCGATATCATTTGCGTGATTTCCTTCTGGATGTACTGCTTGACCTGCTCATCCAGCAAGCGGCCGGTCTGATCCACGAGACGGAACCGCTCGCGGCGGTTTTTCTGGGCCAGAATATTCAATTTTTCCGAATTCCAGATTTCCAGCTTGTCAGAATCAACCAAAGTTGCCTCAAAATCGCGCGGAATCGCCAGATCAAAAGCGTAAATTTTGTTCTTGTCCGTCATCAAATTCCTTAAACCGGCCGACGTGATAATTGGTTCCGGGCTGGATGTGGAAGTTATAATAATATCGGCTTTGAATTTTCCTTCAATAAAATCCGTCAATTCCACGGCTTGGCCGTCATATTTCTCCGCAAACGGGGCGACTTTGGCAACGGTCCGATTGACGAAATAAATCTTATTTTTATGTTCTTTTCTAATAATATCGGCCATCTTTGGGGTCATGGGGCCCGATCCGATTATGGCGATTACGGCCTCCTGATTTTCGATTAGAATTTCATCGGTTCTCATACCTACGAGTGAAGCCATCGAAACCGGCCGCTTTCCCAAATCAGTATCGGTGCGAACAATCTTCGCGGCCTTGTAGGCAGTTGAGAGAAGACGATCCAGGGCATTTCCGCTAAGACCATTATCTTGGCAATATCTATGAGCCTCTTTTACCTGTCCGAGAATCTGAGCCTCGCCGATAACCAAAGAATCAAGCGATGAAGCCACCTCAAAAATATGTTTCACCGCCTCCCGTCCCAAAAATAAGCGGAAATTATCAGGCTCGAATTCAGTTTGATCGGTAGATTCTGTTTTGTCAAAAAAGAAGTCCAGAATGCGGTTGCGAAGGGAAGCCACATCGGTGGATGCAATCGGTGTTATCACCATAAATTCCACACGGTTACACGTGGCCAGATATAATATCTCAGTCACACCCAAATGACTCTTAAGGGCTTCTAACTTTTCCTTTCTCAGGACTTCCGGAATCGTCAGAGCTTCCAGAAGGGCAATAGAAGCCTTTCCCAATTTGGTCGAAATGCAAGCGATTTTAGATATGGCTTCTTTCATGTTGGCTTGAAATTAGAATAATCAGGTCTAATTTTGTCATATAATTGTCACAAGATCTATATTTTTGTGAAAATTTTCCCAAATTCTAATCTTTTTTGTCTTCTTTATCGGATAAATAACGTATGGAAATCAAAGTTGATTAAGTATTATTTTGCTATTTAACAGGTTATGACAATTAAATGACAAATTTGTGAAATTTTTCATTTGACAATGTTAGATTTATCTAATATTATTTCCGCTATGAAGCTGACGACCAAAGAAGAAGATTATTTGGAGACTATTTATCTCCTGAGTCGGGATACAGATAAAGTGGCCCTGACCGATATCGCCCGCGAACGCGGCGTAACACTCCCGACCGTGTTTTCGGCCCTGTCCCGTTTGAAAAGAAACGGCATGGTGACACAACCGCATTACGGAAAAATTGCTCTAAGTTCCGACGGTGAGAAACTGGGGGCCGAAATTTTTGGGACGCACCGGATTATCCGCCGGTTTCTCGATGAAGTCCTGCAACTCCCGGCCGATGTTGCCGAAGCCACCGCTTGCCGCATGGAACACGGCATTACGATCGAGGCCGTGAAGCGGCTGGAAATGCTCATCAATATCATGCGGAATTGCGACGGGAAAAACGCCGGTTGCCTGATGGAATACAAAGAACGATTGCATCCTTAGAAATATTTTGAAAACCGATACAACCAATAAACCTCGAATAGAAAAAAAGTGTACAATGAGTCTTGATCAATTAAAACCAGGGCAAGCAGGGCGGGTGCTGGAAATATCCGGCGCCGGAGCATTAAGACGGCGATTTCTCGATCTCGGCCTCAGGCGAGGCGAAGTGGTAACCATGATTAAAGCCGCGCCCCTTCGCGATCCCCTGCAGGTTTCGCTGGGATATGGTCATATCAGTATCCGCCGCAGCGAGGCCTCATTGATCACGGTCGAGGTTATATTGGATGGAAAAGATATCCGTAAATAAAGAGATCAAGGTCGCTCTGGCGGGCAACCCCAATTCCGGAAAGACATCGATTTTTAACGCTCTGACCGGGGCGCATCAACGGGTCGCCAATTTTCCCGGAGTGACGGTCGAAAAAAGAACCGGCCGGCGGCGATACAACGGCTACAATTTTCAATTTGTCGATCTCCCCGGCACATACAATCTCTCTGCCTTCTCCCCCGATGAAAAAGTCGCCCGCGATTTTATCATCAATGAAAATCCGGACCTGATAATAAATGTCATCGACAGCGGCAGTCTCGAGCGCGGGCTGTATCTCACCATGCAATTGATCGAAATGGGCGTCGATGTCGTCATCGACCTCAACATGTGGGACGAGGCCAAAGAGTCGGGTTTGGAAATAGACACCCAAAAACTGGCCCTACTCCTCGGCGCCCCGGTCGTCAAAACCATCGGCAACCGCGGTCAGGGGATTGACGGTTTGCTGGACGCGGCCGTGGGGCTGGTCGAGAACAAAGATAAAGGGCACCGTCATCCGCCGGTCACCTATGGCCCTAAGCTTGATGATATCGTTGCCGATTTGAGCCAGGAAATTTCCTCCTGCGGTTCTTGCCGCGCCTGCCGCAATCCCCGTTGGGTCGCGGTCCGGATGCTTGAAGGGGACAAAGATATCGAGGGCGAAATCCTTACTCATAATCGCAACCGCGCCCGGGTCCGATCCCGGCTGGGACAATCCATAAAACATATCCGGACCACCACCAAAAACGACCCGGAATTCGCGTTGACCGAAGGGCGCTACGGTTATGTCGCTGGCGTCGTGCGCGAGGTGGTCAAACGGCCGACCTCCGATCGAATGCAACTCTCGGTATATATCGATAATCTTTTGACCCATCGCTTCTGGGGATATCCGATTTTCCTTCTCCTGATGTGGCTCATCTTTCAGGCCACTTTCAAAATCGGCGCCTACCCGATGGATTGGATCAATGCCGGCGCCTCCTGGTTGCAGGCCGAAATCGGCTCCTTGATACCGGCCGGAATAATTTCCGACCTTTTGATTAACGGCGTTCTCGGGGGAGTCGGGGCGGTGGCGGTTTTTCTCCCCAATATTGTCATTCTCTTTCTGGGCATCGCCCTTCTCGAAGATTCCGGTTATATGGCCCGCGCCGCATTCCTGATGGATCGCCTGATGCATTATCTCGGTTTGCACGGCAAATCTTTTATCCCGCTTCTGATGGGTTTCGGGTGCAATGTCCCGGCGATTATGGCCACCCGAACCCTCGAATCGCGCCGCGACCGGATCTTGACCGTCATGCTGATACCGATGATGTCCTGCAGCGCCCGCCTGCCGGTTTACGTTCTGTTCGCCGGGGCCTTTTTCGGCGCTCATGCCGGGAACGCCATCTTTTCCCTCTACCTTTTCGGGGTGGCCGCCGCTATCCTGATGGCCCGCCTTCTGCAAAAAACCCTGCTCCGAACGGCTGAGACGCCGTTCGTGATGGAACTTCCTCCCTACCGCTGGCCGACCTGGAAATCGATTGTCATCCATATGTGGGAGCGGACCCGCATCTACCTGAACAAAATGGGCGGCGTCATATTGATTGCCTCGGTCATCCTCTGGGGACTGGGAAATTTCCCGGTCAAGAAAGAGTTTTCGCAGGATTATGACGCGCAAATCGCGCAGTACAGTTCGCAGAATACCCCCGAAGCGAAAGCCGAAATCAACCGCCTCCAGATTTTGAAATCCTCGGAGAAACTGGAGTACTCGCTGATCGGGCGGCTCGGCCATGCGACTCTTCCGGCGGTGCAACCGCTCGGTTTCACCTGGGAGATGGGGATATCGATTATCACCGGTTTTGTCGCCAAGGAAGTGGTCGTCTCGACGATGGGGGTGCTGTATCATCTCGGCGACGAGACCAGCACGCTGATTAAAACGCTCTAGGATCCGTCCTCGGGGATAAGCAAACTGGCGGCTTATGCCTTCATGATCTTTGTCCTCCTTTATACTCCCTGCCTGGCGACAATTATCGCGATCAAGCGGGAGATCGGTATCAAATGGATGTGGTACTCGGTTATCATACAATCGGTTTTGGCCTGGTCCGCCGCCTTCGTGATTTATCAGGGCGGCCGCCTGATCGGTCTTTAGTATCATCATTCTATTTATCTGTGCGCGGCAGACTTTAGTCTGCCCGGACGCCATGCAAAATGACCTTTTTCGCGCCGTCAGGAACCCTTTCCTGACAGTGGTTCCGACATCTTTTCGAGCGTGCCAGTTATCCTATCCGCCGGTATTGTGCGCGGCAGACTTCAGTCTGCCCGTCCCTCTCATACATCGTTCTGCCTCCCGCAGGATAGCAAGATATTGAAAGACAGCCGGTTGAATTTGCGCCGCGAGAGCGAAGCCAAAACGCAAATCTGTAATAAGATGAACCGCAACGGGATAGAAGATGGTGGGTTCGCTTTCGAAAAATATTTCCCCCTGAGATTGGCGAGATTTTTCACGGTAACAGACTGTCCTATAGCAAATTGAGTAAAGGAGCGGCAATTTCGCAAATTCGGGTTCGCTCCGCGTTTTAGGCCGGTCGATTTTTGGGCGTTATGCCGATTGGCAATAAGTTGACACCCGGTGCAAGGCATAATTATAGCTCTCCTTTCCACATAAAGAGCCCGATTAACCGATTAACACCGATTTGGTATGGAAAATGTACGGTGAGTTCAGTATTCAGCGCCCACCCCAAGGGGTGGGTTACCGGTTCTAACATATATCTATACGAAAAGGATATTCGCGAAAGGAAAAAGCTTTTTTCTTGACTTGACCGCCGGGGGCCGTTAATT
>CALMKK010000094.1 GCA_937867135.1 uncultured candidate division Zixibacteria bacterium | reverse complement strand
GGATTGTATCGGAAGCGCCGGATTCTCCGGGGAGCCTGGGAATCGCCATCAGCGAGGCGGTCGAGGATGCGGCCAAGCATGACGATACCAAGTATGCTCTGGGGTCGGTCCTGAGCCATGTCCTGCTTCATCAGACGGTGGTCGGCCTGGAAACCAAAAAGCAATTCGAGAAGATCGATGAATACCCCGATATCATGATCGGCTGTGTCGGCGGCGGCAGTAATTTTTCAGGGTTCGTCTTCCCGTTCGCACGCGACAAGATGAAAGACGGTAAAAATATCCGCCTGATTGCGGTCGAACCGACCGCCTGTCCCTCTTTGACCAAGGGTTTATATAGATATGATTTCGGCGATACGGTCGGATTGACGCCTTTGGTTTTGATGTACACGCTGGGCCATTCGTTCGTGCCGGCCGCGATTCACGCCGGCGGGCTGCGGTATCACGGCGACGCCCCCTTACTCTGCTATCTCTATGATCATAAGGTAATGGAAGCGGTGGCGGTACGGCAGAAAGAAGTGTTCGATGCCGCCGTTCTGTTCGCTCATACCGAAGGGATTCTCCCGGCCCCGGAGAGTGCGCATGCCATTCGGGTCGCTATCGACGAGGCCCTGCGGTGCAAAGAGTCGGGCGAAAAGAAGACCATCGCTTTTTGTCTCAGCGGGCACGGATATTTTGACCTCACGGCGTATGAGAAATATCTGACCGGAACCCTGGAAGACGCCGAATTCTCGGATGAGCAGGTACGAAATATCGCGGCCGGACTGCCAAAAGTATAGAGCCGATATTTATCCTTAGTACAAAAAAACCCGCCGGGCGGCGGGTTTTTTTAAATTTGGGGGAATGGTCAATCATCCATAAGTTTTCTTGGCCATTTTGACAATGGTCTCATCCGGTTTGAGGCCGGATTCCTTCATCGACATCTTATTCAAGGCAAAACTGACCGGCGCGCCATTTTCAGGTTTATCCTTGAGAAAATCAATCATCACGCCGAAACCGGCAAAAGTACCGTTATCACTGATTGTCAATACCGGCTGGCCGTTAAGTTTCTTGAGGACGGCGGCCAGATCGGTCAACTGCTTGACGCCGATAATTACTACCTGGGCGCCGGCCAGATCATCAGCCGGGGCCGCGGTCCGAATTTCCACTTTTTTGCCGGAAGATGTTCCTTTCGCGGCCGCTTTTTCCAGAGCGGCCTTCAGGGGCGTTTCCCCGACGACCGTAATAACGACCGCTCCATTACTCCCCGCGCCTTTGTCGGCCGGCCATGTCACATCATCAATAGCCTTCATTACAAAATCGGCCTTAACCGAGGCATCTTGCCCAAAGGCCGCGGTGGCCAGAAAAATCAAAAAACCTGCCAGAATAATTTCTTTAAACTTCATTTTCATTTTCCCAAATATGTCCAAAAATATATACGATATAAATTGTCCGTTTAAGAGTTTATCGGCAAAAAATATGGAAATTTGAATGGCCGAAAGGCCGCATAAATGGCCCCTTTTCCCGTTTTTTATGATTTAATCGTTGCCGAATAAACGCTTCTATCCGGAGACGGCTATTTGTGCCAGACGCTGTCGATAAAGGCGCTGTCTAAAACATAGTCGCCATTATCGAGAAGGCCTATCCCTTTGGCGTAATATTCGTAATAATCATCCGGCAAATAATGAAGTTTTATGACATTGCTGAAAGTCCCCGCCGGAACGGTTTTATTGACATAGCCGTCGAAAGTCAAACTGCCCTCTACGGGCGATTGATACAAGGTATCATTATCATAGAAATAGACGGTTGAGCTGTAATTATATGGTTTTCCCTGCTCCAAATTAAAGGGAATCAGAAGCGGCGGGTCGAACCAGTGGTCGCGAATTAGAAGATGGGTTTTGAAGCCATTGGCGTCGACCGACCAGGCCTCCTGAGTGGTATCATTTTCCAGGATTCGCTTGCATGACAGGCTGTTAATTGTGGTATCGCCGGAAACAGCCCGGACAATCTTTCTCCCGCCGGTGGCCGCAAAATACCAGGTGTCGCCATTTGCAATCGGAAAATAGGCGGCGCCATCGGTCAATTTGACCGGTTCCGATTTATCGGTCGAGGAACAACCGATAAGGACAATTGATAATAATATTATAATTACGGCTTTCATTGTTTCAGAAGATCCTCGGTCCACCATATCAATTTTTCTTTCAAATCGGGACTGTATCCCGATTCGATATATCTGATACGGCCGTTCTTGTCAATCACGCAGATATATGGAATGCCGCGAAAGCCGTAGGCAGAGGGCAAATCATCGTTGCCGTATAGCAGAGTCATTTTGTAATTTTTGTCACGGTAAAATTGACGGACTTTATTCTTTCCCTTTTCAAAGACATCAATGGCGAAAACCCGGATACTGCTGTCGGCTATTTTTTCCTGCGTGAATTCATCGAGAAGCGGCATCGCCTTTTTACAGTAAATGCACCAGGTGGCCCAAAAATCAAGCACGACCACTTTCCCTTTCAGGTCGGCAGACTGACAGTATTGCCGTTGTCGTCGGCCAGCGTCCAGAGCGGGGCATCCTGATCCGTAATCGACACCAACGCGGCGGCCCGGCGGGCCTCGCTCCCGGCGCTGTAATTCGCCTGATATACGGCCAGAATTTTCTCCCAGCGGGGGTCGGAATGAAGTGAGGCCAGATCGGAATCGCTTTTGACATGCTCAATTTCGCTCCATTTCAAATCGCCCGCTTTGGACAGATACTCGAAGGCTTTTTCTTTGTTTCCATCGAGAGCATACAGGCAGGCGATATCATAGGCGCCTGAACTATCGGGCGAGGCTGTCTTGGCCAATTGATAATCGAGAGCCTCTTTATAGGCATGCACCCCGCGCAAGGCACTGCCGTAAATCTGATCGATATATGAGTCTTTCGCTTCCGGCGGCAATTGTCCCCGCGCGACAGCCATATCGACATATTCCTGAACGGCCAGTTTCGCGTCGGGATACCGCCCCATGGCGGCGTAGAGCGACCCGTAATCGACCGGGGACGGCCAGCTTTGCTTCAGTTCCGACGCTTTCCGGAGAGTCTGCAGAGCGGAGTCATATTTTTTATGATAAAGATGATAAGCCAGAAGAAATTGATAGGGATAGACCTGGTTGGAATCGAGTTTGACCAAATCCGTTATATAATGAATATCGCCGGGAAGACTTATCTTGAGTTTATCCTCGGCCGGGTCCTTTTTCTGGGCGCCGAGAAGGGATTGCACATAGGTTGCCGCCACCAGACGGTAACCGAACGGCCATTGCGGGGCCAGCGCGACCGCCTTCTTCCCCAAATCTATTTTTTCAATCGCCCCTTCCACCAGACGGCCGTAGAGATAGGCATATTTGGCCGAATCGGGATGAGTGTCAAATAATTTCTTGCTGAAGGCCAGGGCGGAATCGGGATTGATGCCCGAAAATTTATCCTGCGCATCGCGAATGACATTGATATCGCCCGCTTTGGTCATAAATTCCCGGCATAACT
>CALMKK010000093.1 GCA_937867135.1 uncultured candidate division Zixibacteria bacterium | reverse complement strand
ATTGACAATCAAATTATAAACCGGGCGCGCCGGTCCGCGCGCCCGATAATCTTTTCGGTAATATTGTCTCATTCCACTTTCAATAGCTCTACGCGCGCCGTGATTTTACTCGAGGTAGGATCGATAACTTCCACCAAAATCGGAACCCGATGTTTCTCTTTGGCATAATAAGTGTAACCGATTCGATTGGTGACTGAGCTTCTGATTTTAAAGCACTTGAAAGTTCCGGCCGCGACAGTCATGGTGGTATCGGCCACGACACTGTCAACCTGCTCATAGGCGGAAAAAGGCTGGCCGCTCAGGCTCATGAAACTGACAATATTGAATTTGTGAACCGCTCCCACCTTCGGTTCGAAGGCGCGGGAAGTCAGCAAAACCCCGGTCGCGGTGGTCAGATTGCTGCTCAGGGGGACTTTACCACCTTTAATCATCGGTGCACTTGAGGTAATATTCAGGCTGTCATTGACGACCTCGGCGCCGATAAAAATGGTATCGGTTCCCAACTGGGCCTTGGCCGCTTCCGGCAATCTGAACAGATTTTCGGAGGAAATTACGCGCAGGCCCGAGGCCAGATATTTTTCATTGGACGAAATCGAGATACCCTGAGTGGGAACATTGACATTTTGCTTTATTATGAAAGTTGGGACTTCCCCGCCAATTTTGGTAATTTCCTGAGTCATTTCATTCTTTTGTTCAACGGGAACAAGAAAGGTCATCTGATAGGTCAATTTCTGTGTCGTTCCGGGTGTCCAATCAGTGGCAAAATCACCCGCAAAGGCCGCCGTCGCTATCAGGAACAGGCATAGCAGTCGAGCAAGCATGGCTCCTCCATTAAATAGGTTATAAACAACTTATATATCTAAATTATACCCGACTTTCAAGCGATTTATTGAAAAGAATTGAGCCAGTCGGAGAGAAACTTACGATGCGATTCGCGGTACCGAATCATGCCCAGAATTTTCCCTTTCTTCAACCCGATTACGGTCGGACCGTTAAAACTGTCTTCAATGAGGAACGATTTGGACGAATCATAGGAGAGGGAATCCGGAGGATTTTGAATTTTGCTTAATGAGACGGCATATTCCTTCCAATTAAGGAATTTCTCCCCCGATTCATCCGATGACAGAAAAAGGGTAACCGTGTCAACGTCAAGGAGATAATCCTCACAATAGAAACGTGACAATGATTTCTGCCCCAAGAAGGATTGGGAGAAATATTTATCGGTCGCACCCAGCGAATTTTTGACGGGAAAAAGCAAAAAGGCATTGGGACGGTTGCCGGAGGCCGGAATAAGCCGATTTATTTCCTGTCCGAGTGATGTCAGAACTCTGTCGGCCGCCTCATTTTCCTCATAACCCATGATTCGAACCACAAAGGCCCCTTTGACAAAAACCAGGCCAGCCGGCGAGGCGAAGCCCTCGGTGCCCAAAAGAGCGATAGTCGGCTGGGGCGGGCGGAGCATCGAATATAAACCGAAAGCATCGGTCCCGTTATCAAAGCGATAAATATCGGCCACAAATTCCGCATTCCCCCCTTTGTAGTCGGCCGTTGAGACTTCTTGAAAATTATAAAGATGATACAATTCGGCGCCGCCGTCGATATATTGCCACAAATCATTGCCGATATAAGTCTTCACTTCTGAGGAGCGCTCGATTCCGGCCGCGGCGATTTTTTCAGGGAGAAATTGTGCGGCTCTGAAAACCTCCTCCTGCTTTTTTTTCGAGCAAGCCAGAAACAGCGAGAGCGCCATCACAATAATCATCGATAAGAATAAGATTCTTTTCATATTCGCACCTTAATTTTATAGAGCCTTTGACTTTTTACGTTGCAGCAACAATTGATTGTCGGGGGAACGGGATTCGCCGACCGCCATCACATAGATCGCCGCTTTGCCGGCGACCGGGCAGGCATATTCACACGCACCGCAACCGGTGCATAAATCCGGATCAACATGCGGTTGTTTGACGGTCACTTTGTTCCCGCCTCGATCAACCACCGTTTCTTCGACAAGATATACGGTCTTGGGAGACGTGGGGCACCATTCCTCGCAAACAATACATGGTTTGGCCATCGCCCAGGGAAGACACCGTCCCTTATCGATAAAAGCGGTGCCGATGCGGTTGGGAGGCGTTGAATCATCGCCGACCTTCTGTTTCAGAGTCAGTTGCAGAATCGCCCCGGTCGGACAAACTTCGCCGCAAAGGGTACAGGTCGGCTCGCAATAACCGATCCGGGGAATCAAAATCGGACTCCAGATTCCTTCGATACCCGATTCGAAGAGGGTCGGATGGAGGGCATTGTTGGGACAGACCCGCATGCATTGGCCGCACCGGATACATTTCTCAAGGAAGAGATTTTCCCCGGTCGAACCGGGCGGGCGAAGCAGTTGGGCCGACGAATTGACTTTGAAATCATCGCCGGAGCGGATCAGGGGAACCGCGGCCACGCCGCCGATTACCGACGCCAGCACGGTGCGGCGGGAGATATCGACCTTTTGTTCTCCGGCAGGGTTGGCCCTGGTGTTTTCCTGCTCGGGAAAAAATTTAAATTTCAAAGCCGATTCCGGGCAGGCCGCCTGGCAATTTAGGCAAAGATGGCATTCGCTCTGGCGCCAGGGATGGCCGATATCGGGATTATCGGCTCCCTGACAATGTAACAGACATTCATTGCAGTGAGTGCAGGACTTTTCATTTTTTTGAAGGCCGAAAAGAGCAAAGCGGGAAAAGAGTCCAAGCATGGCCCCCAAGGGACATATCCCCCGACACCAGAAGCGGGTGAATATCAAATTTAACAGAAGTACGGTAGTAAAAATCAGGGCGATCGAGAAAATGGTGTGAAAATGGACCAGTCGAAAGTTGAGCAGGAGCGGCGATAGAAAATCATAAATTGACTGGGCCAAGGAACCGACCGCCGGGATTCCCAGTGATTTTATCCAGATTAAGGTGCCTGATGCGGCGGTGTGGATGGTCGGGAGAATGACGGTCCCGATGGATCGCGCCAGAAGCGGCAAAGGATCAAGCAATCCTATTTGCAGCGATCCGAAAAGAGCCGCCGCAATGAATAACAAAAAGATATAATACTTTATCCGCTGATATTTCTTATATCGGTTCGACTCGATTCTTCTTCCCCCTTTTCTCACGGCCCGTTCGGAACGGACCTCCGATATCCAGTGGTTCAATGTACCCAGTGGACAAATCCAGCCGCAGAAGAAGCGCCCAATGAAAATGGTGGGAATGAGTATCACCAACGACCAGATGAGGCCCTTATATAGGGTCCAGCTGGAAAGAAGGGTTCCCAAGGCCACAAGGGGGTCGAACTGAAGGGCAATTGACACCGGATAAGGCAGATGAATTAGATTCGGGTCTTTAGCCGAGAAATTGACGTTGAAATTGGTCTTTAGAATCAGAAAAAAGAATATCAGGAAAAAGAGGAATTGGGAAATCCGGCGCAGATTTCGGATGGTCTTGATAGTCATCAGGCGACTTCCTTATACCCGGCCGCTTTATAATCAATTTTGCCCAGACCGTTTTGAGCGGCAAGCACAATATGCCCGACATGATCGGCGGTTAATCCCAGAAATTCGCAGGCACGGGCATCGGCCGCGACCGGGTCGGTCGCGCAAATAACAGTGTCTTCGATTTTCACATCGTCGAATGAGCCGCCCTGCGGTCCTCCCCGCATCAGAACATGGGTAGCATCAACTACCGTTAAGGTAGGCGTGAAAAAGGACATCAAATCGACAAGGGATTGGTCAATATCCTGATGCAATTGATTGCGCCGCCCGCCCAGGACGCCGTAGAGATTTTTCAGACCTATCGTACAGGAAGTCAGGGAATGCTGTTTCACGATCGGCATATTTATCAGGCGATCGGTTTCGATAAACGGCCGCATGACCGGCCAAACGTTGAGAATTTTTCCCTTCAAATCGATTTTGACCATGTTGTCGTCGGCCGGCAAAATCACATTGGCGCTGGCCTTTTCGGCCGCCTCGCGGATACCGGAGCGTAGAAAACAGCGGCGCGGGTCATTGCATGATATATCGGCCACAATAACCGAGGCGGCGCCGGCGGCCAAACAGAGCCGAACCATTTCAGCCACCAGTTCCGGATTGGTATTGGCGGCCTGAGCCGGGGTCCGATCCCAACCGACATTCGGTTTGATAGTCACCTTCTCGCCCGGTTTGACAAACCGTTTTATTCCGCCGATACCGTCCAGAGCCTTGTTCAGGGCGGCGATATGACGGGAGTCACGGGCCAAGGTGAGAGCCGGGAGGGAGTGATCAAGGGAAATCCCAAAATCAGTTTTTTTGAACAAAAGAGGGGCATAGGCGGTTGTTTGCCGGTTATGAAACAGAAATCCGGTTCCGCCGGTAATCGCGGCGAGAGCCAGAGCCTGACCTGTCTTTTTTATGAAGTCACGCCGTTCCAAGGTCGGCCTTCCGGAGTATTAATTTTATTATCTCAGAGAATATACAGGATAATGAGAACCGAGGCAAGCCAAAGGAGAACATCGAGGAGAAGCGGCCGGTCGGTCAAAAGAAGAGTGGTCGGGGAACCACCCTGCTCTTCTTTATGCACCAAATAGAGATAACGAAAAATGCCGTAAATCACAAAAGGAATCGTGGCATACAGATATTGAGTATGCAACCTATTCTGGATTTCAGTCGAGAGAGTGTAGAATAAATAAGTAATGACCGTCGAAGCCGTAACCACTCCGATTAATTGATCGAGGAGTTGGGTGGAATATTTCTCGAGGATTTTGCGGTGCGCGGTCGCCTCACCCTGGAGAAAAGTGATTTCGTGCCGTCTCTTGCCGAGGGCCAGGAAGAGAGCCAGGACAAAAGTGGCCACCAGAAGCCATCCGGAAAATTCAACATGAATCGCCACCGCCCCGGCCAGGGCCCGGAGGACAAAACCGGCGGCAATGGTCATAACATCGATTATGACGATATTTTTCAAAACGAAAGTATAGAGAATATTCAATAAAATATAAGCCAGCGAAACAATGATAAGATTCCTGTCGATAACTAAAGAGAGAATCAACCCGGCCGCCACGAGTAAAATGCCGATAAAACCGGCGGTTATGACTGAAATCCGGCCCGCCGCCAGCGGACGATTTTTCTTGAGGGGATGAAGCCGGTCACGGTTGCGATCGACGATATCATTTAAAATATAGACTGACGAAGAGAGAAGGCAGAAGGCGACCAATACCAATAGAGATTTTTCCGCCAGATCCGGTTGTCCGGCTTTCTCGGCGAAAATCAGACCGGCCAGAACGACGCCATTTTTTATCCATTGCGACGGCCGCAAAAGCTTGATAATATCTTTAAACATCGCCATATAGATTATGGCCTTTACGAGAGCTTATCAAGCAAAATATTTAAAAGGGGAGTGCTTTGGCAATATAGGGATAAAAAATTTGGAGGAAATGAACCCCTTTGCCGACCGCCTTTTTAAGGTCGCCGTCGGGGACATCGACCGTCAAACGAACAATAGCGGCATCGGTCGGCCGAAACAGCAGAGCATTTTTAATCAGATCCAGCTTCAGCCCGTATTCGCTTCGAATCATCCCAGAGCGGGTTTGATACCAGTAAAACATCACGGCGCGATATTCGCGCTCGGCAATTATGAGCAGGTTGATTACTCTGGTGGAGCTGTCGGCCAGATGTAAAGTATACGGCCGGATTGACTCTATTCTCCAGCCGCCGCCCGGCAGGCAATGCTTGGGAGAATGAATCTGACTGCCGTATTTCTGTGATTTGAAATAGGCCATAAAAAGCTCTTCGCGGGAATGGTCGGGAGATTCATAATCGCGATAGGTGACCGTATCGGCCTTGAGCACTTCGTAGGTGGCGTCGTCAAGGCGAAGTTCCACTCCGGAATATTCATCAAAGGTATTGGGAACAACAGCGAAATCGGGCCCTTTTTCGGGGAGGCGTCCGGAAAAACGGAGGACATTTCCGATAATTCCCGCGACTAAAATAAGAACAATGCTGAGAAGATACTGCATTTTCATTTAAGTATCCTCCGCAGGATCGCTCCAAAAATAAAAAGGAGTATAAAAGCAACGACAAATACCGAGGCTCCCATAATAGAGTGAATCGGCTCGGCGGTGACATTCAGATCGGAGGTATAGACAATCAGGGCCGTAATGAAAACCCGGAAAACATTGCCGATGACCGCAATCGGAATCGTGGCCAAAAACAGAATCATCTTGGCGGAGAACCGCTTCTGAGTCAAATAGGCATAAATCGCGCCCAGCGCCAGAAGTGATACCAAGGAACGAATTCCGGAGCAAGCCTCGGCCACTTCCAGGGATTGGGTGGGAAGATGGATAATATTCCCTTGACGAACCACCGACATTCCCAGAAGATTCAGAAGAGCGACAGTGACCTTACTGGCAAAAAGCTGCATCGGAAAGGTCGCCGAAAAATATATTACATAAGGAATCGGAATCATGAAAATCAGGAATAATATTTCAAACCAGGTTCGTTTGATTACCGAATGGCCGTAAAGATAGAGAATAAGCCCGAAAATCATGACCACCAGAGAAAAGCGGATGGTGAAATATTCGGATGCGGCATTGCCGAGAATAAAAAGAATGACACCGATGATGACAATTGCCAGGCCGCTGGTGCTGCTGGTGATATCCAATTGGGCCAGCTCCCGGCGCTTGCGCCAGATAAGATATCCGGAAATGAGCGGAATCAGAAAGCCGTGGGAATAATTGCCATCGGTCGACCAGTCAATGACCAGGTCATATAAGGCCGGCAGATAAGCCAGCACCAATAGAGCGGCAATCAAATAGATATAATTTTTATTGATAGTTGCTTCCACTGGAAACCTATAACTCCGCCACAATATAAGGTATTTTATATTTTGGTGAAATTAAATATTCACCGCTTTCCCTAAATAAATTGAGGAAAAAGCGGAGAATATGATACCCCCACAGAAACTCAATGAACGCCAAAAAGCTAAAGAATCGGGCCTTTATACTTTCAACCGGTAATCAGGCGGCCGGGAGCGCTTCGTAACCGGCCTTCTTGACGGCGTCAGTCAAGGCTTTAATGGTAGGAGCCGGCCCGTCAAAAAAAACAATCGCCGTCTTTGAGGCAAGATCAACTTCAGCAGAATTGACCCCGGCCACACTTTTCAGGGCCCGCTGAACATTCATGGCGCAACCGTTACAGCTCATCCCATTTATTTTGAGTAGAATTTTATTATCCATAATAGCATCTCCTCGGCTATTTTTGAGCAAGAAAAGCTTTCAGGGTGTTATAGTCTTTTTCATCGGCGACCGAATAATTATAATTAATATATTGTATTAATCCATCCGGCCCGACGACGAAAATCGCCCTCTTGAAAAAACCATTTTGATCGTTATATACGCCCAGTTTCCGGCCGAACTCACGGGTCGGATCGCTCATCAATTTAAAACTGAATTTCTGATATTTGGCCCACTCGTGCTGGGTAAAAACATAATCTCCGGATACGGCCAGAATTTCAATATTCAGTTTGGCCAAATCGGCGAAAGTATCCCGAAAGGTGCACATTTCCTTGGTGCATCCCGGCGACCAGGCGGCCGGAAAAGTTGCGACAAGGTACCGTTTCCCTTTCATATCGTCCGAACTTATACCGTCAAAAACAACGGTATCCTGGGTAGCATAGGCGAGTTTGAAATCCGGAATCCGGTCCCCCACTTTTAAAGTCTCTCCCGACTGGGCCTGGGCCAGGCCGAAAATAATCATCACCGAAATCAAATTGAGAAATATTGGCAGACGCATCTTTTCCTCCTTGGCTTTCCAATATTAACGGAAGAATAGAACAGCGGAAAAGCGCCGGCGGTTCCCCGACTCAAGGTTCGGCTGAAATAAAGTGGAGAAGTTAAATCTATAATTCCACGGTCCGGCCCAGGTTAGGAATCATGCAATTCCAGCCCCGTTCCTCTTTGAGATGGGCCGCCATCGCTTCCGCCTGCGATGATTCGCCGTGGGTGACAAAAACCGTTTTGGGCGCCTTTTTCAGCGGTTCCAGCCAATGAAGAAGTTCATAATAATCGCCGTGACCGGACAGGCTGTACATGGTGACAACTTTCGCTAGAACCTGAACCAGAGTTTTATGAATATAGATTTCTTTTTCACCATCCATGACCTTCCGTCCGATCGTCCCCTCGGCCATAAAGCCGACCAACAGCAGGACTGTTTCGGCGCGGTTGAGACGATTAAGCAGGTGATGCAGAATTCGTCCGCCGGTCATCATCCCGCTGGCGGACATGATAATGGCCGGGCCTTTGAGACGGTTCAGGGCTTTCGATTCGGCTCGCTCGCGGTGGAAAAAGACATTCCTGCCGTTCAGAATGCACTGGTCGCCCATCAGATCCTCGGGGGAAAGAGAGTGATATGACCGATATTTGACATAGATATCGGTCGCGGATATAGCCATCGGCGAATCGATATGAATATCGATAGGCGGGATGACCTTATGACGAATAAGATGATTGACCAAATAAATAATCTGCTGAGTGCGGCCGACAGCAAAAGCGGGGATGAGCAAGACGGCCTTATTTTTATGGATGTCATTTACGATATTCGCAATTTCATAAGATGGTTCTTCGGCGGGATGAATTCTCCCGCCGTAGGTCGATTCGCAAACCAGATAATCAGTTTCGGGAGGAACCGACGGATCGATGGTCAGGGGATTGCCATAGCGGCCGACATCGCCGGAAAAATAAATAGACACTTTCCTACCCCCGTCGCGGAGTTCCACTTCCACTCCCGCCGCCCCCAGGATATGACCGGCACGATGATAGCGGAACCGAAACGATTTGCCGATTTCAATCCATCGGGAAAATTCGACCGGATTGAGGTGAGTTATGGCCGCCTGAGCATCGTCGGTGTCGAAAAGCGGCAAGGCCTTGGGATGGCGGCTCAATTTATTGCGATTGCGGTATTCGGCATCTTCCATTTGCAGATGGGCCGTATCAAGAAGCGAAAGGATACTGATATCGACGGTTGGCGGGGTGGCGTAAACCGGCCCGGAATACCCCTGTTTGACCAGTCTCGGGAGGTAGCCGATGTGATCTATGTGCCCATGTGTCAATATGATAGCATTTAATTCGGCCGGATCGAAGGGCGGAGCTTCCCAGTTCAATTGCCGTAAATCGCGGGCCCCTTGAAAGAGGCCGCAGTCAATCAGAATTTTTTCTTCATTGATGGTAATGAGATATTTTGAACCGGGGACCATCCGAGCCGCACCATGGAACGACAATTTTATCAATTAATCAACCTTTCGTCCGTTTCATATAATATTTCAGTTAAAATAAGCGAGCCGGGTCATAATGGCAAACGGTTTAAACGGCGAGGAGCGAATTGTATTTATTTGTATCAGAAATTCATCGAATCATGACTTTTGTTTGTCTAAGTATTATTAAGTTAATGAGATGAATTGTCCGGAAATATATTATATTTAGTCTTGATTAAGTTGTCGCTATTATGACGCAATTTGCACTCGAAAAAATTGGTGCCGAGCAATATTGAAACGGTGTAAGGATAGCTAAAATGAAAAAAACGAAAAAAATATGGCTTATTTTGATTGTGGTCGTCGCGGTCGTAATTACCGGATATTTCTGGCTCAATAAATCCGAAGCGAAGGTCACATATCGTACCGAAAAAATCGACCGGGGCGATATCGCCGTCACTATCAGCGCCACCGGCACCCTTCAAGCCGTCACAACCGTGCAGGTCGGTTCACAGGTTTCCGGAACGATTGCAAAATTATATGCCGATTTCAATTCAACGGTCACTCAGGGACAACTGTTGGCCCAGCTCGACCCGACTTTCCTTGAGGCTAATGTCAGCCAGCAACGGGCCAATCTTGACCGGGCGCAGGCACAGGTCAATGAATCGCAACGGAACTACGAACGAACCACTCAATTATTCGCTAAATCACTGGTATCACAGGCCGATGTTGATGCGGCGCTGACCGATTTGGAATCATCCAAAGCGTCTTTGAAACAGGCTGAAGCGGCTCTTCAGGGGGCCGAAGTCAATTTACGGTATGCCACGATAAAAGCACCGATAAGCGGGGTGGTGATTTCGAGAAATGTCGATGTCGGTCAGACGGTGGCGGCCAGCCTTTCGGCGCCGACCCTTTTTTCTATCGCCAATGATTTGCGCAAAATGCAGGTCGAGGCGAGCATTGATGAAGCGGATATCGGAAGCGTCAAAGTCGGACAGCCGGTCAGTTTCCGGGTTGATGCTTATCCTGATGACGAATTTGATGGGGTTGTCAGCCAGATCAGACTGTCGCCGACCATATCACAAAATGTCGTGACTTACACGGTTATAATCGATGTTGATAATCGGGATTTAAAATTAATGCCGGGAATGACGGCAACGGTCACGATTGAAGTGGACAAGAGAGAAAATGTTTTAAGAATTCCATTGACGGCCCTACGATTCACTCCGCCCAATGCCGAAGCTCTGACCGGCAATGGCGGGCAGGGCGCCGAGGCGATGGCAAAGGAGCTTCCGGCCGGAATTCCGTCTGCTCCCGGCGATAGCCTTCACAAAGGAATGAGAGGGCCGCACCCGGATAGCGCAGGACAACGGAGCGGTGCCGGCAACGATTCCGGACTTACAAGGGAAATTGTTCATAACAGCAATCGGGTGCGGGTGTGGGTATTGGCCAATGGCAAGCCGAAATTGATGTGGATGGTGAAAGGTCTGCAAAATACCCGTTACGCGGAAGTGGTACGCTCGAAACTGGAGGCCGGAGAAGATGTCATTGTCGGTTCCAGCGGGGGTCAGGCCAATAATAACCAGGCCAGCACAAATCCCTTTATGCCGCGTTTCGGCGGCCCCGGAAGGCATTAAGTCCTATGATGCGATTCATGGAAATTATTCGGATCGCGGTTGATTCCTTAATGCGCCATAAGACCCGGGCGATTCTAACCATGCTTGGAATTATTATCGGTGTCGGCGCGGTGGTGGCGATGGTCGCAATCGGCCAGGGAGCGCAGAATGCGGTCGAAACCCAGATTGCCAGTTTGGGAAGCAATGTTATTATGATCTTTCCCGGGGCCAGCACTCGGGGAGGAATCAGCAGCGGCGCCGGAGGTATGCAATCGCTGACTCTCGATGATGTTCAGGCGATAAAGGAAGAATGCCCGGCGGTCGGGGCCATTTCACCTGTCATTCGCACCAATCGGCAGGTGGTGGCGGGGAATCTCAATTGGATGACCGGAATTTTTGGCGGTTATCCCGATTTCTTCCAAATCCGCGAATGGAGCCTGCAGTCCGGCGATTTCTTCACCGATCAGGACGAACGGGCCGCCACCAAAGTCTGTGTTATCGGGGAAACTGTAAAGGAAAATCTCTTTCCCAACCAGGATGCGGTCGGCCAGATTGTCCGTATCGGGAATATCCCTTTCAAGGTCACCGGAGTCCTCGCGGCCAAGGGGCAGACCGGTATGGGGAACGACCAGGATGACCTTATCATTGCTCCTTTTTCCACTGTTCAGCGCCGAATTATAGGGACCGATTGGGTCAGCCAGATTCTTCTTTCCGCGGTAAGCAAATCTCAGATGACGGAAGCTCAGGACGAGGTCCGGACCGTGCTTCGTATCCGCCACAAACTGCAGGATCGCGACGATGATGATTTCTTCATCCGCACGCAATCCGATATTGCCACGGCCGCCACGGCAACGTCGGGAATAATGACTATTCTGCTTGGAAGTATCGCGTCCGTATCGCTTCTGGTCGGCGGGGTCGGGATCATGAATATCATGCTGGTCTCGGTGACGGAACGGACCAAGGAAATTGGCATGAGAATGTCGATCGGGGCCCGCAGAAAAGATATTTTGCAGCAGTTCCTTCTGGAATCGATCATGCTGAGCGTTCTGGGCGGAATAATCGGATTGGGGCTCGGATTACTTGCCTCAAGTTTGATATCGCGATTCGCCGGCTGGCCGGTTCTGGTCTCACCGGCATCAATGGCGTTGGCCTTTCTATTCGCCGCCGCAGTCGGAATGTTTTTCGGATATTACCCGGCCTACAAAGCCTCGCGGCTCAGCCCGATTGAAGCGCTTCGTTACGAATAATAATCGCGCTTTCACATAAAATTCCGCCAAATCTCTCAAACCAGCCATTCCAGGGCCGGCTATTATCACATATTCGGCTTTGAATAAGTCACAATTGCAATAAAAGCTGAAATTATATTTCAATAATATTATCCAGTCCTTGCGTTAAGTGAATAATATTATCCAATCACAAGTTACGTCTAAAAGTTATATTATTTAATATCAATAAGTTACAAATTGCAAAATGTTGGCATCGGAATTGATATATCATTTTCCATATGATTAGTTATTGGAATGTTGAAAATTATGAGCGATAGAAAACAGAAGATAAAATTCAAGC
>CALMKK010000092.1 GCA_937867135.1 uncultured candidate division Zixibacteria bacterium | reverse complement strand
AGAGGAACTCAAAGGGATGGCCCTCGCCGCCGAGGCGCTTATCGGATTGGCCGGACGGTACGCCGATAAATTGTCGCAATTGGCGGAAATCGAAACCGACCCTCAACGGAAGATCGAACTGGAGAAAATGGCCGCTATTTGCCACAAAGTCCCCGCCCGCGCTCCGGAAACATTTTGGGAAGCATTACAGCATTATTGGTTTATCCATCTCGGTGTTATTATTGAATTGAATACCTGGGATTCTTTTAATCCCGGACGGCTCGACCGCCACCTTTTCCCTTTCTATCAAAAAGATTTGGAAGAAGGCGTCTTGAACAAAGTTGAGGCGACCGAACTTCTGCAGTCCTTCTGGGTGAAATTCAACAATCAGCCGGCCCCGCCCAAAGTCGGGGTTACGGCGCAGGAGAGCAATACCTATACCGATTTCTGCCTGATCAACCTCGGCGGCGTCGATGAAAAAGGCGAAAGCGCCGCCAATGAATTGACCTATCTTTTGCTTGATGTTATCGAAGAGATGCGTCTGCTTCAGCCGAGCTCGATGGTGCAAATCAGCAAAAAAAGCCCGGAGCGTCTCTTGCACCGGGCCCTGAAGATAATTAAGACCGGGTATGGACAGCCCTCGCTTTTTAATACCGAGGCTATCGTATCGGAGATGCTTCGCCACGGGAAACGAATCGAAGATGCCCGCGACGGCGGCGCCAGCGGCTGTGTCGAAACCGGGGCCTTCGGCAAGGAAAGCTATATCCTGACGGGGTATTTTAATATCGTGAAAGTATTGGAAATTACCCTCCACAACGGCCTTGACCCCCGGACCGGCAGAAGAATAGGTATCGCCACCGGTGAATCTTCCGCTTTTAAAACATTCGATGAATTGTATGACGCCTTTGCCCGACAGCTCCGGTACTTCATCGATATAAAAATCAAAGGGAATAACGTCATCGAGCGGCTCTGGGCGGAATACCTTCCGGCCCCGTTTATGTCGATTCTAATCGATGATTGCATCGCCAACGGGAAGGATTACAATGACGGCGGGGCACGGTACAATACCTCATATATTCAAGGCGTCGGGCTCGGCTCCATTACCGATTCTCTGGCCGCGCTCAAATACCATGTTTATGACAGGGGCAAAATAACATTGCAGGATTTTATCGCCGTTCTCGATGCCGATTTCAACGGTCAGGAATCGTTTCGGGCGCAATTGCTCGAGGCGACGCCCAAATACGGCAACGATGACGAGTACGCCGACAACATTATGCGGCGGGTTTTTGACACCTATTTTGCCGCTATCGACGGCCGCCCCAATACCAGAGGCGGGTGTCACCGTATAAATCTCCTTCCGACCACCTGCCACATTTATTTCGGCAGCGTAGTGGGCGCCACCCCGGATGGCCGCCGTTGCGGCGAACCGTTATCGGAAGGGATCTCTCCGGTGCAGGGAGCGGATCGCAAGGGCCCGACTGCCGTCCTGAAATCGGCCGCCAGGATCGATCATCTGCGCACCGGCGGGACACTTTTGAATCAGAAATTCACTCCGCAATTATTGAGCGATGACAACGGCCTGCGTAAGGTCGCCGCCCTGATTCGAACCTATTTCGCCATGGACGGCCACCATATACAATTCAATGTCGTGACGGCGGACACTCTGCGCCAAGCGCAAAGAGAGCCGGAAAAATATCGGGACCTGATCGTTCGCGTCGCCGGATACAGCGATTATTTTGTCGATCTGGGATTAAGTCTGCAGAACGAGATAATCAGAAGGACCGAGCATGCCGATGTCTGATTGCTGAAAGCAATATCTTCGGCGGTCTAAGCCTCACAGGAGTTTTCTCTCTTTAAAATGCCGGATTGTCTCTATAATTCCTTTTTCATACGATGTCGGCTTGAAATTGAATTTGCGTTCGAATTTCGAAGAATCAAAAATATAGTCAAATTCATTCTGATACAGCATTTCATAAGATTCCGCGACCAGTTTATTAAAAATTCCGCCGAATCGCGCCATCCATTTTTTCAAAACGATATAGCCCGGTTTCGCCCCCAGACTTGCCGCCGCGATTTTTATGAATTCTTCGCCTGTCAGCGGCGGGGCCGCGGTCGGAAGATGCCAAACCTGATTATATGCTTCATTAGCCGTCGCCAGGAGATACAGGGCTTTTCCGCAATCGCCGGTGTATGTATATGAATGCCGCGTTTTCGCATTAACGAGACATTGAGCTTTTGTCCCCCTGGCCAGCCGTTTAAAAACCAGCAAAAACGGAACGCTCGACCCTTCGGCGAATGGCCCGTAAAAATCGGCCGACCGCGCTATCATGGCGGTGATATTTCCCTCTTTCATTTGAGACAATAAATATTCGGCGATTTGTGCCCTGATTTCGCCTTTCGCACTGCAGGGATTGATAGGCGTCTCTTCGGTCATCGCTCCCTTTACCCGGCCGTACATATAAACATTATCAAAAAATATCAATTTGGCCCTATGGACGGCGCAGGCATTCGCCACATTGCGCATGATGAGCGGCCATTGGACTTTCCAGATATTGCGATCGTACGGCAATCCCGCGAGAAGATACACAATCGATGATTCTTCGATAACGCCTTTGATGGCCCCAAAATCAGTTAGGTCGGCGGCGGCTGATTCCGCCTCCGGCAGACTTCGTCCGCTCCTTGAGACCAGTTTGATTTTTTTCCTATTGGCGATTAATTCATCGGCCAATACCCTTCCGATGGCGCCACCCGCTCCCAGAATGATATGTTTTGCATCATTATTCATCTGCCGGTCTCCTGACAACAGCTAATTCTCCGCCTTTTATAAATGATATGCGAAAGCCCTGTCGCAATCTCAAAGCGGTGGACAATTCAAAGCCGGGCCCTGCCGATAAAGGAAATTTATCAGATAACTGACATCAATAATATTTATCGTTCCCGAATTGTTGACATCAGCACTGTTAAGAGGGTTCGGAGCCGGTCCACTTTTATAAAGATGATTTATAATATATGATGCATCGATAATATTCGGCAGGCCGTTCCCATTGGCATCACCGCATACAAAATCACAGGCATCGCCGATATTGTTCTGATTGCTATCCTGTTGATCCGGATTGGGGACGGTCGGACAATTATCACAGATATTCCCCAGGCCGTCGCTGTCGGTATCTTCCTGGCCCGGATTATAAACGGCGGGGCAATTGTCGACCGCATTAAAAATGCCGTCGCCGTCACTGTCATTATTGAATCTGAATGTTGTCACCCCGTAAATACCCCAGGCACCCTGACCGATAGAACGCCACAAAAACCAATGGATACCGTTATCCCAGGTATCGTGAATGGCATATTGAAAAGTAGCATCGTCATACCCTATTCCGGTCACAAAATGATCGGTGGAGCCGTCACCGTCGGTATCGACCAAAAATACGGTCGGCCGCCCGGCGTCGATTTCGGCTTTGTACTGGGCCCAACTGAAGGATGAAAAACTTTTATTGGTGGCGATCGGCGAATATGCGGAATTGATATGGTTAACATAATTATTGTAGGCCGCCGGCATATCGCTAAACCAGCTCCAGCCGTAATAGTTATTCATGGAGCTCCATGATGTTCGCATAAAATCGGCCACGCAGTCGCTGGCATGCGCGCCCCCCAGAGTTGATTTATCATACTGCATCGACGGGGAATAATCGATCGGGCAGGCATAATCACGGTAATGATCGCTAAAGGCCGCTCCGCAATTGGTATTATTATTGTCGGTCGCAATCATGGCATTAACCTGGGATGTTTGAGAAGTGGCGTCACCCGCGACCAGATCCGAATACCCATGACTGTCCCAGTAGCCGATTACCATTCCGAGCGCGGTCGGGCCGCATCCGTGATGCCAGAGATAGGCCGGAACATCGGGAATCACAACCGGGGACAACAATGATGCGCGGTACCCCCGCTGAATTCCGGGCGGCGGAACCGGCCCGGTGGTACTCTGCTGGGCCCAAATGGTTTCGATTGGCATGCTCAAGATTAGAATTGACATTAAAATGAAGCTGACGGCGCTCTGTTTGGGGACCTTACCGATATTCATCGTTCCTCCTCGCGGAAAAGGAAAGTAATTGGGATGAAACAAGTTGTATATTTAATATATCAGATTTACCCGGCCGGTCAAGGCATAATTTCATTATTCCAAAATGTCAGACAGGAATGTCTGACCTACTAAAATTGATTATGATTGGATTTCACTAAAATCAGTGCCGTTGGACAAGCATTCCTGCTTGTCCGCGAAAATCCCGAATTGCCAGTTCCGGCCCATCATTGAGATGAGATTCAGTTCGTCTTTGATTCCGACCTAAATTTATGAAAAGTATGCGGCGGGCTTCAGAATAATGTCAGTATCCGGGAGGATACTGAACTGCAATTACTTTCGGAGAAGTCTAATCCCCGGTGGCCTTTACTGAATCAAGTTCGACCATCAGGACCACGGCCCGTTTTGGTGCCCGAGTCCGGTGCACGACACCCTTAGGGACAACTATTCCCTGATTCGATTTAAGTTCAACTGATTCATTTTCATAATCGACATAGAATGCCCCGTCCAGAACGAAGAAGAACTCATCTTCGTTATCGTGTTTATGAAAATGAAATTCCCCCTTGAAAATGCCGAGCCGGACGACAGAATTATTCAATTTGCATAATGTCTGATTGAACCAGTCATACCGGCAATCTTTAATAATTTTGTCGGCCAATATTTTTTCGAGCGGCTTGAATTTGATATCGGTCCTGATGACATATTTCGAATACGGATCGGCATTCTTTTTCGGCTTCAATTTATCTTTCATATTTTTTCCTTTCGTCTTTTGGATTAATGTGAAAGTCAATGTAGGGAAGGAGCCCTGTGCTCCTGCCAATCTTTTATCATGCCGGGCATTTAACTGCATGTCACGAAAGCGATTTTGCGAAAGGTATGCGCATCCATCACATAAACTCTAATATGCCCCAGGACCTCCCGGCTTGAAACATCGGTCCACTCCCAATTCACGAGTATTACCCAAACGGGTGAATTTCTGTAGTGCATGTACTTTGCACCTATAGGAAGATAGGCATTTTTCCCCCGATCTTCCATCACTTTGCCCAAGCAGTTTTTGAGCGATAAACTATCAAGCGAATCTGCAGCTGCTTTTCGAATCAGGGTTCGTATGAAGGCCTGCGATTTCAGCGCCCACCCCGAAACCGGGCATGTAAACTTTTCCGGCTCGGGCCCCTGCGCGAATGTTTGCCAGAGGAATTCCTCCAATTTCGCACTATCGGAAGGCAGCGGCTCCTCGATAACTTCTACGCTAACATGATTGCTGTCAAGGCAAACGAACCCAATTGTATCAGCCGGCGCATTTGTCGCCGGATTTATGTCATCGGCGAGCAAATTCCCATATGCAGGAGTTATGTGCAAAATCAAAATGATTAAAAAAAGAGCTTTTGGATATTTCATAATCGATTTCCTCTTGAAGGATATTTGCAAAACACAGAATGCACGCATCCCGAGGTAGATTAATCTTCGCTTGCACTGCACCAAACTTCCATAAATGCGACAATGGGGTATGTTAAAGCGCCCCTTACGCCTTCGGTTTCTCCGGCGGTTTGTCGGAGCGGATTCCCTCCACCATCGCCGAAAGCGCGCCGATTATGCCGCTGGCTTCATACGGGATAAAAACTTTGTTGGCTGTCCCCTCTGCAAATTTCGGGAGCATTTCCAGATACTTAAGCGTAATCAATTCCTTATCGGGATTTCCGGCATGAATGGCGCCATAGACATTGCCGATCGCTTGCGCTTCCCCCTCGGCCACCGCCACCTGACGGTACTTCTCGGCGTCGGCTTTCGTTCGCACCGCCGCCGCATACCCTTCCGCTTCCAATATCGCCGCCTGCTTGGAACCCTCGGCCCGGACGATCGCCGACTGACGGCTCCCTTCGGCTTCCAGAATTGCGGCCCGTTTGTCCCGCTCGGCTTTCATCTGGCGGCTCATCGCCTCCGTTATATCGACCGGCGGATCGACCCGCTGAATCTCGACCCGGTTGACTTTCACTCCCCACTTATCGGTGGCCGAATCAAGAACGTCACGCAGCTGGCTGTTGATGGTATCACGCGAGGTGAGCGATTGATCCAGTTCCATCTCGCCGATAATATTTCTCAAATTGGTCTGGGCCAGTTTGGTGGCCGCCATGATATAATTCGATATCTCATACCTCGCCCGCACCGGGTCGGTTACCTGACAGTAAATGATACAATCGACCTCGACATTGACATTATCTTTGGTGATAACCATCTGCGAGGGGACATCAAGCACCACTTCCCGCATATCGACCTTGAGAACCGTATCGAAAAACGGCATCACCAGATTGAGGCCGGAATCCAGGGTCCGCTGGTATTTGCCGAGACGTTCCACCAGCCCTTTTTCGTACGGCCGAATTATCTTGATCGACATCCCGCCCAGGATAAAGGCCAGGATTACGACCACGCCCACAAAGAAATATGGTTGCACACTTCCGCTCATATTTAACTCCCGTTTCCTATGATCTTTATTCCGATTTGGTGACTATAAGTTTAGCCCCGATAACTTTTTCCACTTTGATTTTGGCGCCTTCGGCAATTTTGTCATCCGATGTCGCCCGCCAGACTTGCCCGTCGACCCGGACCTGCCCGATGTCATTGGGGGAGTCGATAGCCTGCGTAACCACCCCGGAGCGCCCGATCATGGCATCGACATTGACCAGTTGCGGCGATGGCTTGGTGATTTTGCGCGCCATGGAACGGGTCAACGGAATCAATATGATTGATAATCCGGCAAAAATGCCGATTTGCATCAAATACCCGTTAGGTACAAAAATGGAATAGACAGCGGCACCGACCGAACCGACCGTAAAACAGGCGAAAACCAAGGTCGGTGTTCCAATTTCGACGATAAGAAAAATAACGGCCGCCGCCAGCCAGAGCCAGAATACTGCCGGCATAGAGATTCCTTTCAAATATCAAAATTAAGCATTAATCAATTTTCCCTCGATCCCTGCAAGCAGGGACGCTTGGCCCAATATACTGAATTTGGGTTCTTGTCGTCACTAAAAAATGAAGTTGCTTTTTGGGCGGAAATGACGATTCTTGGGTCACAGATGACCAAAATTTACCGTGCTTATACCCGTCTGGCCGAAGTCTATGACTTGAAAGGTCATGACCGCTTCTCCGTTCAGATGGTGGAATATACATTCAAGCTGCTTAAAAAATTTCGCTTCCGCCCCCGGAGAATTCTGGACCTCTGTTGCGGGACCGGCACGGCGGCGGTCATGTTCGCCGAACAAGGATACGATGTAACCGGCCTCGACGGTTCCCGGGAGATGCTGGCGGTCGCAAAGAAAAAGGCCATGAAGAAAAAAGTGAAAATTGAACTGCTTCATGAGCGTCTGCCCGATTTTGAAATACGGGAGAGGAAAAATCATTTGCGTCGGTTCGATTTAATCACCTGCTATTTCGACAGTCTGAATTATATCTTGAAAGAGGACGAGCTCCGCGGCGCATTTCGGTCCGTGGCAAAACATCTCCGTCCGGGCGGGTTATTTATATTCGATATGAATACCGCCCGCGCCCTGCAGTTTCTCTGGGGCGATAAGACCTACGCCGGTATCAAGCCCGGCATCGCCTGGATCTGGGAATCTCTTTATTATAACCGGGCCCATCAGGCCGACCTGCGCGCCACCTGCTTCGTGAAAAAAGGAAAACAGTGGGAGACGTTCGAGGAAATTCACAGCGAAAAAGCCTATTCGAATAGCGCCATAAAAGAGGGGCTCCATTCCGCACATTTTGAGATTCTGGCTTTTTATGATTGTTTTAAATTCAGGAAGCCGGATAAAAGAAGCAATCGAATCGCCGTAGTGGCCCGAATTAGGCCAAAAGGCTAAAAATCCCCCCAAACCGTATCAACCGTCGCATCGGATGATTCCTGGAAAGTCGCGAAGTCCATTTTGTTCACATACCCCTCCGCGATATATTTCAGCAATTGCTTGAATCCCCGCAAGTCGATATATCCGGTTCGAACCCCGATAACTTCACCCTTCATATTGAAAAAATAATGAGCCGGGTACCCTTCGACTTTAAGGGCCTTCATCAATTCCGTTCCGGACATATCCTGATCGAGGAATCTGACCGATTTAATGCTGTCCGGCACGACCGAAATCGATGTGAAATGATTATTCATATACTCGATTATTTCAGGGCGGGAGAATGTTTCATTTTTCATCGCCTGGCAGTATTTGCACCAATCGGCATTAAAAAACATGTAGATCGGATTGTTCCCCATCGGAAAGACCGGTAGCGCCGAATTGGCGTCCAGCCAGGCCACTGTCCCTTTTATATCCGCCGGGGTTTTGTACCGTTTCTTGCCGCAACCTATCACGGAGACTGCAAGGACAACCAAAAGAACGGAAATTACTGAACGCCTGATCATGGGAAACAGACACGCGGACCGACCGGTCCGGTATTTAGCACGAGGCTCAGCCAAAGCTGCTCTTCTTACCGCAGGAACCGGTACTGCACCCGGCCGATGAGTGTCCGGCAAACGCATTGGAAGCAAAAGTGGAAACAAATTTCTGCGTTTCTTCGGATCCGCAGGAAGGACAAGCGATTTTATCTGATGAACGATACACCAGTTGTTCAAACCGGTGTTCACATTGATTGCATTTATATTCAAATATCGGCATACCTACCTCATATCAATCATCGCGATAGCCGCACCGGCCATCATTCCGAGCAGTATTGCCCGCCCGGGGTTACATATCAGCGGTCAGGCGCCTCCCAGGGCTCCATAGAGATAAAAGACGCCCATTCCGGCCACACCCCCCAATATAATTCCCAATCCCAATTTTGCAAAAAGCTTTTTACTTAATTTCATTCATAATGCCTATAAGTTGCTTCTCTACGTCATTGGCCAGTTCTTCCAGACCCGATCCGGGAAGCATTTCGGAAATCATCGACGGTCTGGCCAGGGTCATAATGGTCTTCCCTTTTTCGGCACGCACCACGATTTTGCAGGGCATAAACAGAGCTACATTAATATTTTTGTTCAGGGCCTTATAGGCAAACCCGGCGTTGCAGACCTCGAATATTTTCAACGGCTCAATCTGAAAACCCTTTTCGGCAAGAGTGGCCCTGGTGTCGTGAATCGCCAGGACTCGGAAGCCGCGCTCCGGCGAAGTTTTTTCCAGCAGACGCGATATTTCATCGAACGACTTGCCGCTTTCCAATTGATAAGATAATTCTTTCATATTATTCCTCTATTATTTCTATAGTCGAAATGATATTGGCAATCCCTTTCAGAGTCTGGCTCACGGAGCAATATTTTTCCTCCGAAAGGCTGACGGCCTGCTTTATTTTATCGCGATCCAAATTCTTTCCGCGAAAAAGATATTTGATTTCGATTCGATTAAAAGGCTTGGGGAATTGTTCCGGCTGATGTCCCTTTACTTCGATTTCAATACCGGTAATTTCTTGCCGCATTTTGCCTAAAATCAAGGCGACATCGACCCCGGTACAACCGGCAATGGAAAATAATAGCAATTCAGTCGGCTTGTAGCCGCTTTCATCGCCGCCGGCCGACCGAGCCCCGTCGGTAATAATCTGATGCCCGAATAAAGAGGTCCCCTCGAAACGAATCCCGCCCGTCCATTTAAGTTTGGCTTCTAGCATATTGTATCGATTTCTCCATATTTGTGATATTAAATGCCTTAGATTCCAAATTGTTCCCGAATCAATATGCGGATTTTTAAACGAAAAGGAAATTTTAAAGTTGGGACAGTTCCCGGCCAAATTCCTCTACATCCGTAATCGGCAGGCGGCAAACGGAATTTTTGCAGATATAGGCGGTGACTGTTCCATTTCCCGACCGCCCTTCCAGAAGCGGTATTATTTCCTCGCCCGCGTCCGAAACAATCAATATCCGATTGGGAATAAAACGGTCATGAATTTCATGCACAAAACTATCTCTGCCGATTTTACCGACCAATACTAATTCCAATCGATCGGAAATGAGAAAATCAAGGGCGGACAACGCGGAGGTCATGGCATAAGGCATCTGGGAGATAGCCGAGGAAATCGCTGCTAATCCTTTTTCACCGTGTTCTCGAAAACGCCGCTCACCTGTTATTTCCGATAAGCGCAGAAGCGATGCAATCATAACGGAGCCGGGAGCCGGAAGAGCGCCGTCGGCAATGTCCCGGGGACGAATATAATATTCATCGGGATTCTCGGCGGCCAGATAGAAACGGCCATGGTCATCGGAGAAGAATTTTATGGCGGCTTCCGCCAGCTCGGCCGCCATAATAATCCAATTATAATCATGAACGGTTTCATATAAATCAATAAGCCCGGCCGCCAAATAGGCGTAATCCTCAAGAAAGGATCGGCTTGAAATTGCTCCCTGTCGCCATGAATGAATTAAATTTCTATCCTTATAAAGGTCGGCCCTTATAAATTCCGCCGCCTTCAGAGCGGCGGCCCGATACCGTCCGTCCCGGGTTATTTGATAACCGCGACAGAACGCGGAGATCGCCAGACCGTTCCATGACGTCATAATTTTATCGTCGATTTTGGGATGTTCCCGTCGGTCCCGAACATCAAAAAGAATGCGTCGCGTATCCTCAATAGATTCAAGGAAATCATTCCTGTTGTATCCCATCCGCTGAATATAGATATCCGAAGATGAATCAATATTCGGGACATTGGCATTATTATCGAAATTACCGTCCCCCGAAATATTGTAGTAACGGCATAAATTTTCGGCTTTTTTGCCCAGAATTGAATCAATCTCCGGCTTTTTCCAGACGTAAAATTTCCCTTCATCCCCCTCACTGTCGGCGTCGAGCGAGGCATAGAATCCGCCGGTCGAATCTTTTAATTCGCGCAAAATAAAATCCAGTGTTTCACGGACCACTTTTGCATAAAAAACATTTTTGGTTATTTGAAAGGCTTCCGCATATGTCACCGCCAGGAGGGCGTTGTCATACAACATTTTTTCGAAATGCGGCACCAGCCAGCGGGCATCGGTCGAGTAACGATGAAAGCCGCCCCCGATCTGGTCATAAATGCCGCCGCGAGCCATTGAAGAAAGTGATTTTTCGACCGCCTGCAATACATTTTCGTCTTTGCCTGTCGCCGCATATTTCAGCATGAAGGACAATTCAACCGGATGCGGAAATTTGGGGGCCCGCCCCAGGCCGCCATTTACGGAATCATAATTGTTGAGCAACGAACGAATCGCCAGAATTTCGGCCGATTTGTCAAGCACAATAGAATTATCAGAGAGATCATAGCTTCCGCGAATCGCCGCGACCACTTTGGAGGCCATCTCATTCAATCCTGCCCGTTCAGACTTATACGATGCGGCAAGTTCGGTAACAATGTGCAGAAAACCGGGACGCCCGTAGCGGTTATCGGGCGGGAAGTATGTCCCGGCAAAAAACGGCTCCAGATTGGGAGTAAGAAATACGGAAAGAGGCCATCCCCCGGCGCCGGTCATCGCCGATGTGGCCGTCATATAAATTTGGTCAATATCGGGCCGCTGTTCCCGATCGACCTTGATTGATATGAAATTATCATTGAGAATTTTGGCAATATCTTCATTTTTAAATGATTCTTCTTCCATTACATGACACCAGTGGCAGGCGGCGTAACCGATCGATAGAAAAATAGGTTTATCCTCCCTTTTGGCCCTCTCCAGAGCCTCCGGTCCCCACGGATACCAGGCGACCGGATTATCGGCATGTGTGAGAAGATAGAGAGAACTTTCCCCGGCGAGATGATTTCTGAATTCGTCCCTTTTCGCTGAATCTATTGCCGTCATAATTATCTCCTCTATTCCCCCGGCTTTTAATCAAAGGGGCATCGGGGTCGGTAAAACCGTTAACGCCGGACTAATGAGTTACTTCCACCAAAACACCCGATTCCGGGCGCGGTTCCTAAAAGGAATACGTATTTATTGGACTTTGACCAATCCCGAATATGTAAAAATCAAATTGAGCGAGGCGAATGGGACAGTTCGCCTGTCGCCGGGAGCATGATTAAAGTTGCGGATAAAACGGATACCGCCGTTGAAATTGAAGTAAAAATCTGTTTTTATGAATCCGGAGAATTCGACCGCGGCCGTAAATCGCTTTTCGATCGTACAGGTCGGGAAGGATTCCCTGTAGACAATTGCGGAATCGAGCCACGGTTCGGTCCAGGGCGAATCATATCTTCCCTCTCCGTGCCGTTCATAACTTAAATTCAGGGACATTCGGTTTTCATATTCGAACCATTTGGAAAGTACCAGTCGCCAGCGGTCGGCATCGGGACCGAGCTCATGGCCGATTAATGCGCCGCGATTATCATAACGGTTCCGTTCGTATTTCTGATTATAAGTGCGATTGTTTATGCGGATGTATTCACCGGAAATATCAAAAAAATCAAAAAGGT
>CALMKK010000091.1 GCA_937867135.1 uncultured candidate division Zixibacteria bacterium | reverse complement strand
ACGATGCCATATCGATCTTCCACGAAGCGTCGGTTTATCATCAATATGGTTGGACAGCCCCACAAACCGAACCGAAATCCCTGGTGTGGTTTAACCTTCAGTTTAACCCGGACTATTTTACTCCGGCGGATTTTGCCAATCGCTACGCACCCCTGTCCTTTATTGCCAATTACGGTACGACGCCGGCACAGGTCAGGGACATGACGGGCCATGTGTATGCTCAGAACGGCACCACCCCGAGTCGGCTTGTATGGGAAGAAGGGAAAATCGAAGTGGTTATGGGCGAGTTTTACGGCACGGGAGCAACATCCCAAGGAGCAAGTATTTCTCGACCCATATATTTAAAAAATAATTTCCCGACGGATAAACCGGTTACATCATTTACGGCAACGGTAACAGTAAATAATAGTTTCACTATTGGATCCGTTATTCCTAATACAGTGGGCGGGACCTACAATATAACCTATACCAAGCCCAATAATTATACGGCCGTTCTCAATTTTACGGCTAATACAACGGCCATTCCGTTCGATACGGTTCAGGGTTTCAAAATTGCCACAATAACATTTAATGTCGGCGGTTGTCCCGTGGCCAAGGTCTCATCGCAAACTCCGGGGCCAGGTCCCGTCTATAGATCCGCAACGGTATCAATTGCGACGGCCAATTGCAATATTGCCAACAGTGACGGCGAGCAGTATAAAAAGGGAAAGAATTTCGTAGTTACCTGCAAATGCGGAGATATAATTATTGCAGATCCTATTATTAACGGCCCGGATTGGAAATTGGGCGGCGATGCCGTTCCTACGGTCTTTGCTTTGCACCAGAACTATCCCAATCCGTTCAATCCGGAGACCATAATTTCCTATGACGTTCCGAAGAACTCTCATGTGACGGTGCGAATTTTCAACATACTCGGGCAGCAGGTGGCCACTCTGGTCGATGAACCGAAAAACGCCGGGCGATATCAGATAACCTGGCAGGGAATCGATAATAGCGGCCAACACCTGTCATCGGGAGTCTATCTTTGCGTGATGAAGGCCGGTGATTACTCCGGTACAATCAAGATGTCACTCTTGAAATAGCGCCTTCTGACGCCTCCTCAAATAGCCGTCCGCATTGAAAGCGGGCGGCTTTTTGTTCATGGCAAAAGATTAGCGACCGTATTTTTTTGATAGCTGCACCAGAGAATGGCAAATATAATCGATTTCCCGCCGCTTGAGGTCGGGATAGAAGGGAAATGAAATGACCCGCTTAAAAGCCCGATCGGACTCCGAAAATTGTGCGGGCCGCAATTTCAAACGGTTGCGAAAATAGGAAAAATGGGTGATAGGAATAAAGTGAACGCCGCAACCGACATCTCTTTTCTCCAATTCCTGAATCAGTCGATCTCGTGATATTTTCCACTTGTCCAGATGCAATTTGATAATAAAGAGATGCCAAGCATGGGTCGCATTGTTATCAAAATAGGGAGGTTCGATATGATCCAGCAAATCTCTCAAACCTTCGAAATAGGTCATTGCGAGAGAGGCCCGTTTCTGCTGAAGTTCCTTGAAACGACGGAGTTGTCCCAGGCCGAGTGCGGCCGATAGATCCGATAAATTATATTTATATCCCAGGTCCGTTATATCGTAGCGCCAGCCGCCGCCGGAGTACCGTTTCCATCCGGAAGAGGTCATGCCATGAAGAGACAGGTGACGAATCCGATCTGCAAGCGACTTGTTATCTGTGACAACCATTCCCCCCTCGCCGGTAGTGATATTTTTGGTTGAATAGAAAGAAAATATTGTCATATCGGAAAGGGCGCCGACCGGTCGGCCGTGGTAAATCGCTCCCAAAGAATGTGCGGCATCCTGAATCAGCGGAATTTTGTATTTTCGCGAAATCCTTTTCAAAGCATCATAATCGCAGGGCCAGCCGGCAATATCAACCGGCATGATGGCTTTGGTGCGTCGCGATATTTTTGTTTCAATTTTTCGGGTATCGATGTTGAGCGTTTCCGGATCGATATCTACAAAAATCGGCCGGGCCCCGGTATATAATATCGCTTCGACCGTAGCCGCCATGGTGTAAGGAGTGGTTATCACTTCATCGTTGGGGCCGATCTGATAAGCGGCAAGGGCCAGATGCAACCCGGCGGTGGCCGATGAGACCGCTACGGCGTATCGAGCACCGCTGATCGCCCGGATTTTTTCTTCAAACTTCTGTGCTCTCGGGCCGGTCGTTACCCAGCCGCTTTTTAGGACGTCAAGGACCTCTTTTTGTTCGGCAAGGGTAAATTTCAACTTAAAGAACGGAATTTCCATTTTTCATTTCCTTTTCGGCGAGCAACTTATCATATATGTGCAACATAAGACGCAGGCTTTCGTCCCATTGGAATTTTTGCGAAACATACTTTCTGCCGGCCTGTCCCATTTTTTGCCCCACTTTGATATCTCTGACCAGAGTCATAATAGCTTGGGCCAGGGCCGTCGGATTTTCGGGCTCGACCAGAAGGCCGGTTTCCCCATCGATAATAATTTCGGGAATACCGCCGACCCGGGAAGCAATCACCGGAAGGCCGGATGCCATAGCCTCCACCGCGGCCACCCCGAACGATTCCGAACGGGACGGCATCACCATAATATCATAATCAAAATATCGGCGCGCCACCAAATTCGGTTCCAGCCAGCCTTTGAAAACAAGAAGGTTCTCGACGCCCAGATCCACGGCCATTTTTTTCAAATTGGCCTCTTCCCGACCGGTTCCATACATATCCAGTTGGACCGGGAATTTATTCTCTTTTAGGATCACCATGGCTTTAATCAATATGTCCGGGCCGTAAACCGGCAGAAGGTATTTCATATAAACAAGGCGCACCGTATCGCCGCCATTGGCATAGGTCTTTGACTCCGACGGGAGATCGACACCGAAAGGGACGACCGAAACCCGCCCCGCGGCTCCGGCACTGGCCGATTCCACCTGTTCTTTAAGGAAGCGGCTGGAGGCGGTCAGGCGATCATATTTGCGAATGATGGATTGGATATATGATTTATGTATGACCGATTTGCGAGCGGTGATGATGATATCCGAACCCATGGCCGTCAGGATTTTGGGACAGGTTGTAGGAAAAGCTCCCCAATGGCCGTAGCCGGTAACTTGAAAGGAATGCAGGATGGTCGGATTGATTCTTTTGATCTCCTGGCGGACCTGATTCAAATAGCGAAAATAGTTGACCGCCCCACTTTTCTCGCCAAAAATAAGAGTTTTGATGCCATCAATTTCCTTTCCGCCACAGGAAATGACGGTGACCTCATAACCCGACCGGGCCATTCCTTTGGCCCAGCGGACAATATGGACGGAGTCGGAGTGGCCAAGTATAACAAGTGATTTAGCCATGGTTCGATTTCGGTTTCTTCATATAGGCGGCGGTCAGGGCCAAAAAGAAGGGAGCGGCGAAAGCATTCAATCCCCACATCCAGCCGTCGAGATAAAATATGGTGGCGAAAATTGTCAAACCGACTCCAAACAGGGCAAATGAAATTTCAGGATGCAATGACGGCAGATCTGATTTGATGGAGGTCACGGCAATTTTAAGATTTTTTAAATAAAACGCCGCCAGCGCCAGAGCACCGATCAGGCCGGTTTCCGCCAAATAGTGCAAAAACAGATTATGAGCCGAAAGTCCGATGACATAGGAATGCGCTATATCAAATTTCAAAAAAGGAAAGAGCTCATCGATGAAACGATAACTTCCCAATCCGATGCCGGTGAAGGGATTACTCAAAAAGGCAATCAGGCTCGCCCGCCAAAGGGAGAAGCGAAGCCAAATGGTGCCGGTTTCGATTTGCGACAGGCTTTCGAATCGGCCCCCGACTTCTTTAAATATTCCGGAGAAAGCGACAAAAATTAGGCCGATGCCAACCGCGCCCAGGATAACCAGATTTATTCGCTTCCGAAGTTTAATATCACTCAAATGTCGAGAACGGCGATAGGAAATAAATAGGATGGCGGCACTTACCCAAACGGCGGTAAGAAGCGGCCCCCGCGACTGGGTGGCCACCAGGGCAAAGAAAATAAGTACAGTCGCCAGACCGTAAAGGCAGGAACGTCGCAAAGAGGCCGACCAGAGATAAAAGGACAGTCCGATCGGCAGCGCCAGCATCCCCAAATCATCGAAATAAATATTAGGCAATCCAAAAACACGATAGGTCCCGCCCAGGGCCAGAAAAGTGGCAACATTATAAAGGGAATGTGCGACCATCACCCAAAAGTAGAATTTTATATAACGAAGGACACTTCGACTCGAAATCAGATTATAAAGAACGACAATGAGGAGAATTTGCATGACTGTTCGAGCCACCGGCGTGATTGCATTCACCGGATAATGCGCAAATAGGGCCGATAAAAGCTGCGCCCCGAGCAAAATCAGGCCGAAAATAGCTACGGCGGGAATGGCGACGGTATTTTTGCTTTCAAGAAAGAATGCGGCAATAAATGAAAGAATCAACAGAACCGAGAAAAAATCAGCAAGGAGCAGATGCGAGCCGCCCCCCAAAGACATATATATAAAAATAGAAAAAATAAACGAATAAACGGCTACTCTCGGATAGGAAACCAGAAGCAGGGCAAAGGGAGCGCCAATTACCGCAAAAGCATAAATGTACCTCTCTTTCAAGGCCAGCAGAACTCCCAATATTATAAAAATAAGAATTGAGCCGACGGCGCTTATCTCAATAAATCTGTGTTCGGATTTTGCCGCCTGAATCATCGCCTATTATGCCCTATCTGCGTTTTAAAAGATAGCCGACCGCATCTTGCACTTCTTTTAGTTTAATTATACATCCAATCGCGATAAACAAAACAAGAGAAATTATAATAGCAGGGACGACCCGAAAGCGGATAAGGAGGCTCATTCCTTTTTCGAATTCCGGCAAATGACCGTAAAAATAGCCGAGAACCGCGATCGGCAAGGACGCTACAAGGATTTTGACGACGGCCGAAAGAAGGTCGCCGATTTCAGTAATTCGGCGGCTTCGGGAGAGTATTAAAACGGTCAAGATAACAGTAACCACGGCTGTAAGGGTAGTGGACAGGGCAATCCCAGGATAATCATATAGTTTTGACAGAAAGGCGGTTGAGGCAAATTTGAATAGGATAGCCAATACGCCCACAGCCAGGACGGCGGTTCGCGCTCCCGCCGCATAGCAGGCCTGCATCAGAACGGTGCTGAGGAAAAGACAGGTCAGAAGCGGAGCCAAAAGAATCAGAATACGCGAGGTCATGGCCAGAGAGATGGTATCAAAAGCGCCGCGGAAAAAAACGGCGGCGGTCAAATCCCGGGCAAAGAGGAGGTAGAAAATTCCGCAAGGGATGCCAATCAGAAGCGATATGCGGAGAGTCTTGTGAAGCAAATAAGCGAAGTCTTTGGCCTGATTTTTTCCGGCTCGGTCGCTCAAATAAGGGAAAGTGACCGATGAGATGGCGAAGGCGGCGACACTGACCGGAAGGAGTACCAACAGATTGCCATAATTCAGAGCCGAAACCACCCCGGAGGCCATTCCGGAGGCGAAATAGCGATCGATCATGAAATAGGTACGCGATAAAAATTCCACGAGCACAATGATTCCGGCGGCCGCAAAGGCATGGCGGATATCTTTCGGGAAAAATTCCGCATGAAAATATTTAAGAATATTGAAACCAAGAAGCCTGAGGAATAGATATAAGTCCTGCAATAGGGTGCCGATTATGAGACCGAGCAATATGGCCATGACCGACAATTCGGATGAGAAGATATAAATGGCGGCGATGGCGGTGATATTCAGAATGATTATACCGGTAGCCGGATAAATGAATTCCTTTTTGACATTGAGAGCGGAGCGCAGAAATGATTCCAGAAAACCGAGAAGCACCAAAATGGAAATAAGGCGGCAATAAAAAACACCATTTCGCAGGTCCTCAATATCGAGCGACGGCCCCACCAATTTAACCAAAGAGGGTGCGGCCAGAATAATACCGGCCACTACCAGAACGACTATTACAAATAGCGAATTAAAAAGACCCCAAAAATTGCGCCATCCACCAGATTCATCACCGGCCGCCATCTGTCGGGAAAGAAGCGGGACCATCAATAAATTGGTGGCACTGACCAGAACCATATTGAAAAAAACCGGGGCGGCGATGCCAATGAGAAGAACATCGTAAAGGTGCGAGGTCCCGAAGCGCTCGGCAATGACCATTTCACGCACAAAGCCAAGCAGTTTCGAAACCAATATGATTCCCGAAACCCCCAGAATGCTCCGCTTTATGCCGATGGCCGCGGTCACTTCAAGGTTTCCCGAAGTAATCGGAGAGGGCGGAAATGATAATCTCCGACGGTTTCTTTCCTTTGATTCGATAGGGACGGGGGTTTGTCCTGACAGGCAGGTGGGATAGCGACTGGATGATTTTTGTCCGGGACAGCCCGACCAGAATATTCCCCTGATTAAGGGTTTCAATCCATTCGGTTTCATCGCGCAGTGTAAGACAAGGAGTCCCCAGATAGATCGCTTCCTTCTGGACCCCTCCAGAATCGGTAAGGACGGCCGCAGCGTTGTATATCAACGATAGATTGTCGAGATATGCTTGCGGTCGGGTTATATACAAATTCTTAATACCATGCAACTCTTTAGAAATATCAAATTGCCGCATATTTTTTAGAGTTCGCGGGTGCACCGGGAATATTATCGGCGAATCCAGGCCCTTGATAATTTGTACGACTTTATCCAAAGCGGCCTTATCATCGACATTTCCGGCGCGATGCAGGGTCAAAAGAAGATATTTTTTCGGAATCAATCCGTACTGTCTGAGGATTTTTTTATTCTTATGAATTTTGGGAAGATTTTCTTCGAGTAGTTGGTACATCAAATCGCCGCAATAGACGACGCCCCGGGTGAGGCCCTCTTTTTTGAGATTGACGATCGATTGGGCGGTAGGACAAAACAGAAGGCTCGAAATATGGTCGGTCAGGCGGCGGTTGATTTCTTCCGGCATATCGAGACGAAAGGCCCTCATTCCCGCTTCGACATGCCCGACCGGGATATGGAGTTTGGCGGCGGTAAGGGCTCCCGCCAAAGTGCTATTGGTATCACCGTAAACCAGAATCATATCGGGGCGGATTTTCAGGAGCAATTTCTCCAGGCGGGTCATCATGGCGGCGGTCATTTCGCCGTGCAGACCCGATCCAACCGACAGGTTATATTTGAAGCGGGGAATCGATAATTCTTTGAAAAAGATTTCCGACATCATCTTATCATAATGCTGTCCGGAATGAATGATAATATGCCGGAATTTCGCGTCGAGATTTCGCGCCAATGGGGCAATTTTGACAAATTGCGGTCGCGCCCCGACAAAGGATATGACAAGCGGTTTGGTTTTAACCATAATAGTCGGCCCCGGAGAAAAATCCGGGACAATTATTTCTCCCTTATGCGGAGATCGATTTTACCGCTTCGATTACTTCCTCCTGCTCGGCGGAAGTCAATTCCGGGTAAATCGGAATTGAGACCACCTGCGCGGCGGCTTTTTCCGAGACCGGAAAATCATGCGGTTTATATCCCAGAGCTTTGAAGCATTCCTGCCGGTTGAATGGCACGGGATAATATATCTCATGGCCGATTCCCTTCTCTTTCAGTCCGGCCATTAAGTCCTCACGGTTTTCAGCGGCGATGGTGTATTGATTGTAAATATGGTACGAGTAATTTTTCGCCACCGGCGTTTTAATAGCCGTCCCACGGAAAGCGGCGTCATAAATTTTCGCGTGCACCCGTCGCTTCTCGCTCCAGGCATCAAGATATTCAAGCTTGACCAAAAGAATGGCGGCCTGAATGGTGGAGAGACGGGAATTATATCCAATCACCTTATGGAAATATTTGGGATGGGCACCATGAACACGAAGGATTTCGGCGAAATCGTAACGGCTTTTATCATTGGTGACGATCATTCCGCCGTCTCCGGCGCCGCCGAGATTTTTGGACGGATAAAAAGAAAAGCAGCCGAATTCCCCGAATGAACCGGCCCGTTTCCCCTTATATTCGGCTCCGATGGCCTGCGCGGCATCTTCAATAACGGCCAATTTGCGCGCGCGGGCGAGTTCCATAATCGGATCCATATCGGCCAGTTGCCCGAAAAGGTGGACCGGCATAATCGCCTTGGTTTTCTTAGTAACGGCCTTCTCAATCAATTTCGGATCGATATTATAAGTATCCGGCTCAATATCAATAAAAACCGGCCGAGCACCGAGACGCGAAACCACTCCGGCTGAAGCGAAAAAGGAAAAATTGGAGGTGACGACTTCATCGCCGGGGCCGACTCCGGCGGCGTGAAGCGCCAGGAGCAAGGCATCGGTTCCGGAGGCGACACCGATGCCGAAGCCGACTCCGGAGAGGGCGGCGATTTTATCCTCCAATTCCTTTACTTCGGGGCCAAGGATGAATTTACAGTGCTCAAGTACTTTTAAAACGGCGGCATCGGTCTTATCTTTAATCGTTGCATATTGTCTTTTCAAATCCAACAGTGGGACAGCCATATTAATACTCCTCTATTCTTTCCACCCCTGCTTGTCCAGCAATTGCTCCGGGGGAACGTCACGCAAGACTTTCGCCGGGACTCCGGCCATAATTTTCTTATCGGGACAGTCCCCGGTTAAAACGGCCCCGGCCGCAATCAAACCATCCCGGCCGATTGTTTTCCCCGGGAGGATTGTCGCGTTGACGCCGATTCTTCCCCCCTTTTTTACCGTCACTCCCTTGAAATGTTTGAACCGTTCCTCGGTTCGACCGATGTAGTTATCATTCGACGTCGCTACGCAGGGGGCGACAAATACTCTATCCTCAAGTTCCGAATAGGCGGTAATATAAACATTGGTTTCCAATTTGCAGTATTTTCCAATTTTGCAGAAATTCTCAATCGCCACGCCGCGTCCGACAATAGTAAAATCCCCGATGGCGACATTTTCCCGTACGGTGGACAGGTCGGCAATCAGTACCTTCCGGCCGATTTCGCAACCTCGATAAATCACGACATCGGTACCGATGATGCAATCGGAGCCGATAACGGCGGGCGGAAGTTCCTGTTCTTTGGTGACGGCGGAATTGGCGGCCTTCATCGGGCGTTTCCCGATGACAGTTCCATCGTCGATACGGACATTATCCCCTATTTGCACATCATCATGAATTATGACATGATGGCCAATTACAGATCCCCGGCCGACAGTCACATTTCGACCGATAAAGCAAAATTCTCCATAACTTGTGCCGTCGGCCAATCGGGCAGTTTTATCAATAACTGATTGAGACATATGATCCTCGATTTATCAATTTATTGCCGGTTCGGACTCAGCGATTGGAATTCTTTTTATTTATACCCGGAATCCATCCCAGGAAAACATTAAAAAAGGTCCGAGCCCGGCTATAATCATCCGGTGAATTTTTCTCCAAATGGGACAAATAATTAAGGAAAAGGGCAAGGAAAATCGCCAGAAAGACCGCCGCCAGAGTGGAAATGAGAACAATTCTGGTTTTCTGAGGACGATAAGGCAGTTCGGGAGGGTAGGCTTTATCGAGCACAGAAATGGTGGGGGTATCCATCTTTTCCTGAATTTTCACATTTTCCAGTTGCTGTGAAAGGGTCTGGTACAGAGCCTCGGACTCTTTCACTTTGCCGGTCAATTCGGCCAGCTTGATTTTCAGCGCCGGAACGCTGGCCACCGGGAGACTGAGAATGGAACCGTCGCCGGAGCCGTTTTCCAGTGTCGCTATCTGACCTTTTATTTCCTGAATTTTTCTTTGAAGAGCAATGACGTCGGGATGGGTGGGCGACAGCGATTTTTCTTTGACTTTTAATTCGATTTCAGATTCGGCAAGAGCCACTTTAAGGCTGACCGCGGATTGAATGGCCAGTTGGGTCTGCTGATCCAAATCGACCGCTTTATATTTATCCTGGAAATCTCTCAGAGCGGTACGGGCCGAATCCAGATCCCGGGAGATTTCGGCCAGGCGGCTGGCAATAAACTCGCGGGTAATTTTCGCCCGTGACGTGGAAACCTCGCGATTCAGTTTATCGAGTTCATCGGCGAAGGAATTGGCTATCTGCGCCGCCATTCGGGGATTTTTGTCGGCATATGTTATCTGCAACAAACCTTCATCGGTGACGCGAAACTCAGCTTGGTTTTCCAGCACTTTTATAACATCAACATCCGAATTGAGATGGTAATAATCCTTGAGGTTATTGGCGGTTATTACTTTCTCGGCCACGGCCCGGCTCTTCAGAATACGGGCATAAACATCGGAAGGAGTGGCGCGAATCGGAAGGACCAGACCGGAGGTAATGGAAATAAGGTCCTCAATGCCGGTTGATTGTCCCAATTTCATCGATTCTTCCTTTGGGGGCAGGAGAAGTGTTCCCGCTTTGTACCAGCGCGGCAATAATAGGGAAATTACGGCCGATACGACCGCGACCGCGGCGACAAAAATCAAAATGAACTTAATCCTGAGGGCGATGACCTCAAGTATTTTCCAGAGGTTGAATTCCTTATCATCCATTATTTATTCGCTCATGTTATCGATTGCCAAGTAGACGACTCCGGCTCCGCCGAGAATCAGAGAGAGGTCTTTGACTTTATCCCAAAAACTGCGATTGTTCTCTTTGGCGGAGACTTGCACCAGATCGCCATCGTAAACGAAAATATCACTTCCGGCGGTGATATGCAAACCGGAGCCCTTGCGATAAATATCCAATTTCCCGCGATCCGCCCCTTTGCTGTAACCGCCCGCCAAAGCAATGGCCTGACCGGCGCTCATTCCGAATCCGCGATATACTAACACTCCGGGCCGGTTGACTATTCCATAGACTCCGATAGTTCCCGTCAAAGCGGGGACAACAATGGAATCGCCAGGCATAATTTTAATTTCCGGCAGTTGATCGGGGTCATGTTGCGGCATATTAATCGACACCGGCTGACTTCCGTGATCAAAAGCCACATTATTTCCTTCCGATTTCAGAGGCGATGAAGATGAATCGCGGGATTCGGTTTTGCGATATACAACAAGAGAATGTATATCGGCCCGATCGGTTAATCCGCCGGCATTTTTAAGGATATTTCCCAAATCCAATCCGTCTCGGAAAGGAAACCTCCCCGGCATTATAATTTCTCCGGAAACGGTAAAATAATCCAAACGTTTCTGCTCGGTTCTTTTTCGCACCAGGAGTTTATCGCCGGGCTGAATGGTAAAGGCGGAATCGATTAGAGGCAGAGAAAGGGTTTGCCCGTTACGGAAAATCAGAACCGAATCGCCCTGCTGGCCGGTGACTCCCATGGCAAGAGCCAAAAGGGTTCCCAGATTATCACCATCCTTATATTCAAAACCTCCGGGATTGGTCACTTCGCCGGAAACCTGGACGAAGTTGGTCGAATCAATTACCAGCGGGATATAAATTCGAGATCCGACATATAAATAAGGATTCCCGGTAAAATCACCGGCCCGCTCATATTTCAAATAATCAATGACATATTCTTTATTGCCGCCGGATAGAATAATATTACGGTGCGAAGCCCCCGCCGCAAAGCCGCCGGCGCGATTAATCATTTCCGAGATTCGCTGTGAAACCAGACCGTCATACAGGCCGGGTCTCCTGATCCCTCCGCTAACCAGGACTTTGACGGAACGGGAGCCGAGAAGAGTGACTGAAAAGTCCCCATCGGAATAGAATTTTCCGACCAGATTGCGAAGGACGGTACGAGCCTCGGTCAAGGTAAGATTGCCGACATCGGCCCGACCCATAGACGGCAGGAGCAAAAACCCTTCGGGGGTCACAGTTAATTCCAATGGGGGGGTTGTCCCGTTCCAAAAATCAATTCTAAAGATATCGCCGGGTCCGATTGTGTATTCATCGGGATTGACAACTTCGGTAAAAATCGACCCGTCAGCTAAGGAAATTTCAGTCAGGAAATATGGAAAAATAATCAAAAGGCTGATTGCAATCAGCCAGAGCGGAATTTTGGCGTTTTTTTTCACATCCCCCAATTTTGTCACAATCAATTACTCCGTTAGAGAATGAATTCCATCAGTTTGGCATCAAAATAATGCCATTAAATACAAAAATGGCATATAAAAGTCAAGATGCTTCCGAATCGCAAAAGCCTTCGGAAAATCGATAAAATGTATCTGATCAGACTATTTTGACACCGGCGGGGTTGACATATGAAATTAAAGATATTATTAAGATAGAACAATGACAACTCAGAAACACTAAATTATGCCCTTCTATCATTGGAGAGTCGCAGGATGAGAAAAAATCTAATTGGGATGGTGTTGTTGCTTCTCCTGTTGTATCCCCTCGTCATGGCCCAGACCGGGCAGATACAGCTTGATGTCAAGAAGCAGACT
>CALMKK010000090.1 GCA_937867135.1 uncultured candidate division Zixibacteria bacterium | reverse complement strand
AATGACGGCATTTCTTCATAATGAGTTATTTGTCCGGCCATCTTCCGCAGTGAAAAGCCCTTGCCGCTCCGGTAATACAGCGCCACTATGCCGCCGCCGAGAAACTCCACCAGCCAATCGGGAATGGAGCGCAGAAATAGATCCGATCCCCGTGCCGCCGCGATCAACCCCAAAAGCTGTTGCGCTATTTCACCCGAACCCGCCAGTTGATCATTGATATTGAATATGAGATTGAAGTAATCGGAAACCGTGAATTCCTGCAAAATATTCCGGATTTCGCTTTCCTCCGTCCCTTCACTGGCGCCTAACAACCCCCCGACAACAATCCCCTCCACTGCAATCGGCCTAAAAAATCTTCCATCAACCGCGATCGATGAGCCGCTCAATTCGAATTTCTTATAGACAATCGTATCGAAAATTTCCGGACTGCAATTCCCTCCAATTAGCGATGGCGGGATATATAGAAAATTCTCCTCGTGGAAATTCAGGAGTTTATCGGTAACACAATAAAAAAGACCCGGTAGGACGGTTGTTAAGTACAATCGCGAACTATGCTTTGCCGCCGGATTCTCTTTGGCGCTGACCAGCGCGGTATATTGTTGCTCGCTTAATATTTTTATTTTGTAACTCATCTATCCCTTCGCCCCGAATGTCTGCAATCCTGATGTTCAGCCACTCCGTTCGTCAACTTTCCTTTAGGATTGAAAGAACCCGGTCCGCCGACTTTTCCAGCATCCCCATTATTCTCCCGGCCTCCCCCGCTGTATCGCCCCCTCTAATCTTCAAGAGGTCGATCGAACCCTGCATGGTTGTCATCGGTTCTTTCAGCCGCCTGACAATATCACCCTCTGTCCCCGGTCGCTTCTGCCACGGGATAGCGGTTTCACCGCTCATTAACAGCGTCCGGCTCAATTGCACCAGTTTAATGCCGTTGGCCAGGCGCGTCGCCAGGGCCTTGCTGAAACTAATGGCCGCCGAATCATAAGCGAAGCGATGCCATTCCCGCATTTCTCCGAGCGTTATCGTTCCATAGGTAAGACCGTTGATTATTATAGGAATAATCAGGGCCGATTGCACCCCTTTGAAAAGGAGCATTTCGGCCTCGCCGCCGTCCAGCCTCGATGAGGCATCGTTCTGATTGATCAGCAGGGGGCGATTCTCCGACAGCGCCATGTGATGCCAGGGTATCAACTCTCGTGAAATTGTCACCGGCTCCGTATTGGCATCCCTGAAAGGCCGGATAGTCTTCAAAGACTGCGTGACCAATCGCGTTCGGTCGTCACTCATGGCCGTAATGCGGCAGAAGGTCGTCCCGATATTTCTCAAAAGGGTCTCCGATACCACTTCGGCCAGTGATTCAATATCACCGCACTTTTCTATGGCGGTTTCAAAGGCTGCCAGGGCGCCCAGATAACGATCCCGCTCCTGCCCCAGATGGCGGTTGATTTCCGCTTCAATTATCGGAGCTATTGCGGCCGCTAAAAACTCGGTCCGCACCTGCTCCCGCCGTCCTAAACGACCCGGAGCCGGATGCCCCAGCGTTATTATTCCAATCGGCGAGCCGGCGCCTATGATCGGCACCGCCATCAAACATTTCTGCCCACAACTACCGAAAAGAGAATCCGCCTGATAAGCCGTCTGCCCGGATACATTTTCAACCAACAGGCTCTGCCGGGTCTCCATCAGGTAATCGATATAATTCTCCTGAAAGACCGGACTGGTTACCCCGCCCAGAAGGATATTCCCGTTAATTCCGGCGATATAGCGCCGCAAATTATGGCGATATTTCTCCCGCACCGCCAGCGAAAAATACTCGGCGCCGGTAGCGCGATGGAATAGACGATACAGCCCCGGGAGATACCCCTTCAAATCGCTGCGGTGCATCGTCAGGTTCCGGGCCTCCGTCAAAAGATGCAGAATATCCTCGGAATATGCCAGACGAACCGCATCATAGTATTTTTCCAGCCGTTTCGAAATCATCCGTTCAATTTCCGGAAACGTCTCTTTCACGTCAAATTCAAGGGCTGTATTCTCTTTATTGTCCCACAAGAAAAGCAACACTTGAACCCGCCCTTTTATCATGACCGCCATATGATTTCCGGCGATTATCTCCCCTTCTATAATTTTTATCAATTCCTGGGGATTGTGCATTTTATCGGTGAGGGATGTCAGAGTCTCTCTTTTGTCGTCGGATAGATTGTACCAATTCGTCAGAACAAATCGCTCTTTGCGATTTAACCGTCGCAGGACGACGGCCCCATCTCGCCCCAAATTGCGGCAGAGCAATTCCGGCATTATTCGAAATAGATGATCTGCGTTCCTGGTTTCATCGATGGCACGGCCTATAATTTGTATTGCTTCTGCCGTCTTGGACGTGATGCTGTTTATTTCGTTTTGTTTCTTTTTCGCCGGAAGCCAGATGGAAACACCGGCAATCATTAGCGCTATTCCGGCGACAATACCTATCGCCGAAGCCAATTCCAGATAAACTGGTTCGGACAAAAAGGGAATTCCTGAAAAAAGCATTTGATGCCCGGCCAGTTGAATGACAGAGACTATACCTAATACCAGCAAACCCCAAAAGGCATAGCGATAGCTCTCTTTGTTTTCATTGAAGGCCTTCTCCTTGATTTTGGCCATGAAAATCAGAAGAATGACAAATATGAATCCGAAAAACAAATCCAGTATAAATTGTGTCACGGTGCCTCTCCTGAGTCCCGAAATGGTTACTTCTCTTAGGCTTATCCTTTTATTTATTGTCGGCAAAAATAACTGCTTCTGTACTGCCGGTCGGGTCGAGGAGATGTCCCTGTCCCATAAAAATTGGCCGCTTCCCACAGTTTGACCCCTCTGTTCAGATGCGCAACAAATGCACACCCTATGGTAATGGCACGTCCGGCAATCTCTTAGAAACTTCCTTCCGTCCCGGCACCGTCCTTGCGAATAAATACCCGCAACTATGACGGATAGGTATCTCTAAACCCGCCTGTGCGAAGGGGAGGTTTAATGAAAAAATATTCTATCGTAATATCTCTTATTCTCGGAATCGCCTTTTATATGGCCGTGATATCCGGATGTTCCGATAACGTCATCTCCGATGTTTCACGCGTGCCGGAGACCTCCGTTCAGAATTATTTCCCTCTGAAAGTCGGCACGACTGTCGGCTACACGGTCGATGACAATGTCCATCAGATAGTATCGCATCAGAAATTTACCGTGGCCGGGCCGGTAACGGTCAACGGGCAGTCCAATTATCAATGGATTTACCGTTCGGTTGAATATCCCAATTATCGGGATACCGGATTTTTCCGGATTGACGGTAATGCTCTTTATTATTTCGAAAATGCCGGCGCTGAACCCGAAAAGGTTCTGGAGGGTCCGCTTCAAATCGGCAAAACGTGGGAAAGATTCGCCCCCTCCAATCCCGGCTCAGCCGATACGACCACTCTGCTGAATATTTTGACCGGGAATAATAACAAAGGCGAGGATACCCTGGCGACCGGCGGTGGTATTCAAACCGGTTTCGAACAGCAAGACAACGACGGCACAATTGCCGCGAAAAATTTCCCGACCACGGGTGCCAATTATTTCTTCGTTGCGGCGGTCGAAGGGCTGACGCTCTCCGACGGCAACAGCTATGCCAATTGCATCCGGGTCGAGAATAGAAGCGGCGCATACACCAATTATTACTGGTATGCGCCGGGGATCGGTCTGGTCCGCTATGTTATCGGGGCCAATCATGGAGTCCCCTCCGATGGTCAGATAGTGGGCGAATTAGCCTCACAGCGGCCGTTCTGAGCCCGGTTCGCGGGTCGATGGTTTCAAAATGCCGGTCGGGCGGTCCCCCGACCGGCTCTTTTATTTCGTGAATATTTCTCGGCTGAGTTGGTCAGCCGATTGCTCTTTGATAATTCTTAAAATGAATTTTGGCCACTTTATTAAGAGCATCCGCTCCATACTTCCGAACAAACTGCACCGCCGCCCGATCCACAATCTCCCCGGCCCCCTTGGGCAATGTCATCGCATAAAGCGCCGATAACTTATCCATCTGCCTGATAAATCCCGCTCGCGCCAGAATCGAGGCCGCCGCCACCTGGGCAATCGCCTCCGCCCGGACCTCCTGATGCAAACTGATCCGCTTCCCCTTTTCCATCAGCGCCTTCTCGATTAAGTCGGTCTTTCCGAATTTGTCCGAAATCGCCAGATCAACCTTATGCTCTGAAGCGATATTTTCTATTACCCGGCTATGGCCCCAGGCCAGAAGACGGTTCAAATTGCGAATGCGCTGATAAAGCTGATTATATTTTTCCGGCCCGATCATAACCAGCGAATGCCGGAAGTTCGCCTCAATCCATTCGCTCAGCGAAAGAATTTTCCCGTCCGCAATTTTCTTGGAATCGCGCACCCCCGCCGCGATCAGCTTTTCCGCCTCTGCCCGATTGCAAAGCACCCCGGCAATCACCAGGGGCCCGAAAAAATCCCCCTTGCCCGATTCATCCACCCCCAGAATATCGTCGGCGGTATCCTTGTTAATTGGCCCGCTCCATATATTCATTGGTCCTGGTATCGATTCTGACCTTATCCCCCTCTTTTACGAAGAGCGGTACCTTAATCTGCAAACCGGTTTCCACCTTGGCCGGTTTCATTATGTTCGATACGGAATCCCCCTTAACCGCCGGCTCCGACTCCGTCACTACCAAAACCACCGAGGCCGGTAGCTCCACCGAAATCGGCCGCCCTTCGAAAAATTGCATATCATATTCATGATTTTCCATCAGATACCACTTGGCGTCTCCCAAATGCTCCTCATCAATCATATATTGCTCATACGATCGCGTATCCATAAAGGTATATTCTTCGCCCTGCGAATATAGGAACTGCAGGGTCCGCATCTCCAAATCCGGCTGGTCGAAATTTTCCGTGGTGAGAAAGGACTTCTCTATCACCTGCCCGGTAATCAAATGCTTCATCTTCGCCTTTACATGCGGCCGCCCCCGTCCCATCTTGACATGCTGAAAATCCACGATAATATACGGTGCTCCCTCGAACATCATTTTCGCACCTTTTCTGAACTCATTGGGAGAAATCATCCAACCTCCATAATCTTTTGCCGCGCCAATATAGAAAAATCGCCCCCGACTGGCAACAGAATTATGAATGATCGGCCGTCAGAACCGCTGATTTGTTGATACTGGGATTTTTAGACTGCGGCAGAACGACCGTAAAAATCGTCCCATCGCCCGGTTTGGATTTAAGACGGATCTGCCCGCCGTGCAGGGCAATTATTTTCTGGGCCAAAGGCAGACCCAGCCCTGCGCCCGACGGCGACCCCGAATAGAATGGCGTGAATATTTTGTCCCTCATATCGGTGGGAATTCCGGGACCATTATCCGCAATTTTGATTTCGAGGCCAATTTCGGTCGCGGCCATACTGACCGTAACCTTGCCTTTATTCGCGGAAACCGCCTTGCACGCGTTATCGATCAGATTGCCCAGCGCTTGCTTAAGAAGAAGCGGATCCCCTTTAATTCCGGCCCCCGACAATAATCGGCTTTCGACCGTAATTTCAACTTCCCGATATTTCTCCCGGCTTGTCACCGCTATCCCCATCAGCAATTCCTCCGGGTCGAACTCTTGTCCTTCCAATCGCAATGGTCTGGCAAAATCAAGAAATCGCCCCACTAATTCGGCCGCTTCCTTCGCCTCTCTCAGCAAAAGCCCCAGATTTTCTTTGGTGCCGGCGTTCTCTTCGGTTTTCTTGTCAACCAGACGAGCCAATCCGATTATTGCCGCCGTGGAATTTCTGAGCTGATGCGCCAAACCGCCCGACATTTCCCCCAATGAAGCCATCCGTCGATTCAGCTCTAGTTCCTCCTGAAGCCGTTTCGCCTCCGTCCTGTCATCCAGCATTAACGAGAGCCCGAGCTCATTGCCGTGGCTGTCAAGCAACGGGGTAATTGAGGCTGACAAAATAATCCCGCCTCGTTTCCGGTGCGCCAGATTGAGATCGCGGGCGTAAACCGTTTCCCCATCGGCCAGAAATTCATCGATCAAGTCGAGCAATTGCGGATATATATTCAGAATCTCCCGATATCGGGTATATCTGTCACAATCATTTTCAATTCCCAGCATTGTGGCTGCGGCATGATTTATGGTAGAAATTTTCCCGTCCCTATCAATCGTAATGATACCGGTCTGAATCGATTTTAGAATATAATTATTATATATTTCAAGCTCCTCGGCCCGCTTGCTGATAAATTCATTGAGGCGGCGCAATTCCTCCTCTTTGTTTTTTAAATCATTGATAATCCCCTCATAGGTATCAATCAGTTCTCCCACCTCATTGCCCCCGGAATTTTCAAACTTCCCCAGCGCCGCCGCTTTTTCCTTCAAACGATTGAACGGATAAATGACAAAATGAATGAGCCGTATCGACGAATAAATTATGACTGCAATACCGAGTATCGCAAAAAATATCAGAATTTTGCCCGCGTCTTCCACCGAACCCAGAAGCGGATTTTGCTTTCCGGCCACCACTACATAGCGGGATCCGAGATGCTCGGCGGGAAAAAACACCAGACTGACGGATCTCCCCTTATCAAACCGATAAATAGTATGATTATGCAAAAGCGGCCGCAAATCTTTGGCGGAGATAGATGAATCATAAGCGGCAAAAGCGCTGTCGCGGCCCGCCCCTTTTTGAATTTGCAGTACTCGTTCATATGTCATCGGGATTAAGGATAATTTATCTATCCCATACTCGCCTTTGATCGCCCCTAAGGCACTGTCGGAAATTGCCAGTGTCGGCTCTTTGAGCAAGTCATCCGTGGCCGCCACCGCCGCTTCCGTCAATTCATCTTGAACCTGATTTTCCAGAGATTCCCGCACGCGAAAAAGGGCATAATGCGACGCCAGATTAAGCGCGATCATGACCAAAACAATAAGAGCCAATCCCAGGCTCACTTCCATCTGAAAATCTTTTTTCTTTGCCTTCATACCGTTCAATAGGAATTATCGACGGTTTAAAAATTTGATTGAGACTTGAAAGGCGCCGATTATCGCTAAACTGCGAGAAAATGATGCCAATAATAGGAGATAATTTGATCGCCGTAGATTATCGCAATTACGGCCGCCACCGCCAAAAACGGGCCGAACGGTATCATTCGCGTCGAGCGAAGCTTTTTGGAGAAAATCATCATTATGGCCGCTATCACCAGCCCGATAACCGCCCCTCCCATGAACACAATAATTACTTTCTGCCACCCCAAAAAGGCCCCCAGCATCGCCGCCATTTTAATATCCCCGCCCCCCATGCTCTCTTTCTTAAACAGCCAGTCGCCCAGTGTCGCCACCAGATACAGCGCTCCTCCTCCCACCAGCAAACCGACCGCCGAGGAAATTATCCCGATCCCCCCCGGCAAGAACGATGTCCCCAGCCCGACTATTATTCCCGGAATCGTCAAAACGTCCGGAATAATCTGAAAATCGATATCGACGAAGAATATGACCAGCAATACCGAAGTTACAAAAGAATAAATCAAAAATTGCCCCGATACGCCATAAAGCCAGAAATAAAATAGATATATCAGGCCGTTTATCAATTCCACCAACGGATAGCGGAACGATATTGGCTGGCGGCATTGACGGCATTTCCCCCTCAGTATCAAGTAGCTCAAAAGCGGAATATTATCATAGAATTTGATTGCCTTTTTGCATGACGGGCAAAACGACCGGCTCAAACCGATCTCTATTTTTCTCGGGACCCGGTAAATCAAAACATTCAAAAAGGAGCCGATTACCAGCCCGAATGCGAAAATCCAGAGATATATATAGAACGGCATCATCAGTCCGATTATCGGCACAAGTCCGATTTATCTGAATTCGTTAAGGCGGAACATCAAAAGCCCCGCGGCCGTCGGCCCGGCGTTTTCCGTTCGTAAAATTCGCGCACCCAGTGAAACCGCCGCCGCCATTTTTTCCGTGGCCAGTTTCAGCTCTCCCGCTGTAAAGCCCGATTCCGAACCGACAATAATCGTGAAATATTTTTGCTCTAAATCCGGATTGAATTCCTCAAATGGACGGCCCGTCGCCGATGGGTCAAATATTATCGCCTGACCCAGATTTGACAGAGAAAATAACTTGTCAAACAAAACCGGCGCCTCCAGAATCGGTATGAACGACCGACCGCATTGCTTCACGGCCGCAATCGCCACTTTCCGCCAGCGCTCCATTTTTCGTTTCTGAGATATCTCATCATCGATTCGGACCTTCGCTTTTTCCGTGATAACCGGCACAAAGCGCGAAACCCCCAATTCGGTCCCTTTCTCAATCACCTCGTCGAATTTATATCCGGTCGAAATCCCCGCCGCCAGCGTTACAAAATGCATCGGCTCACCGAAATTCCGGATCGGCGCGAATATCCGGCACTGCACCGTTTTCTCCGCTATCACTTCGATTTGTGAACGATAAGCATTGCCGCAACCGTCAACCACCAGCGCCCCTTCCCCCTTAGTCAGCCGCAGGACCTTCCGTAGATGGTGCGCTTCCTCGCCGGATAGAACGGCCAGGTCGTCTTTGATATTTTCCGGGGATGTGTAAAAAATCGGGAGCATTATAGATAGATCGTATAGGCCAGCCATTGGCCGTCCTGAATGATATCGAATTTTTCCAATTGATATTCTTTCAATAATTCGCCCATGGACGGTTTATCCTGAAGAAGCAGCCCCGATAACAGCAGAATCCCTCCCGGTTTGACCGCCTCGATCATCGCTTCCATTAATTCCACGATTGTGCTCTTTATCAAATTGGCCGAAAAAAAATCATATTTGCCTCCGGCGGCCTTTTCAATCGAGCCGAAAGCGATTTTGACTTTATCGGTAACTTCATTTATAACGATATTTTCGCCGGCATTTTGCACCGCCACAATATCGATATCGACACCGGCAACCGACCTTGCCCCCATTTTAGCCGCCAGGATTGACAGTATTCCCGACCCGCACCCCAGGTCAAACATCGTCTGACCAGGTTTGAAGTGCTTTAAAATTTCCTTAATACATAATTGGGTCGTTTCATGACTCCCGGTGCCGAATGCCATTTTCGGCTCGATTAATATCTCCATTGCATTATTGAATTGCCTTGTCTCCCAGGGCGGCTTGATTATGACATTCTCAACCCGGATCGGCTTGATAGAATCTTTATAGGACTGCTCCCATTCGATATTGGCAATGATTTTGGTTCTGATTCTTTCCGGCGAGAAGACTTCCTGCGTGTCGATTCGGGCGATAAATTCGGACAATTCCTCTTTGAACAGCAATCCCCGGCCCTCCGGCACATAAAACCGTATGCCGACTTCCGGAGAGTCTTCCTCCTCTTCCAGTATTACACCCTTCGAATAATTGTCTATGATAAAATCGCAGATCGGTTCATATATCGCCCGCGGCACCGAAAATACCGCTTCGAAATATTTTTCTTCCTTCCCATTCTTGCCCGGCATTTTTTATATCCCCAGCGACTCCTTCAATTTCTGCAAAAAGGACCTGTCCGTGCGCGGCGGCGTGAACGACGGCGATTTGGCTAATTTATCCAAAAGCCTTTTATCCTCCGCCGATAGTTCGGTCGGAATCCAGACTGTTACCTGAACCATCTCATCCCCCGTTCCGCGCGAATTCAGATGTGGAATCCCCTTGCCTTTCAATCGGAACACTTTGCCGCTTTGGGTTCCGGCCGGTATTTTCAGGGAGTGATTGCCGTTGAGCGTCGGAACCGTGATCTCTCCCCCCAGCGCCGCCAGCGTGAAAGATATCGGAATCATGCATATAATATTATCTCCCTGACGGGTAAATAATTCATGCTCCCCTTCGTCAAAGACGACTATGAGGTTGCCGCTCTGGCCCCGATTTCGCGCCGCATTTCCCTGCCCCTCCATTGTCATATAATTCCCCGATGATACTCCCGGCGGGACTTTAATCTTAACCGTCCCGGTTGAGGTCATTCGTCCTTCCCCGCCGCAACGATGGCACGCTTCCCCGATAACCGTCCCTTCTCCCCGGCAGGTCGGACAGGTGCGCACCTGCTGAATGGTCCCCAAAAAAGTCCGCGTCATGGTTCTGATTTGCCCCGCTCCCCGGCAGTCAGGACAGGTCTTGCGCGATGATCCCGGCGACAACCCGCTTCCGCCGCACTCGTCGCACTCCTGGAATCGCTTAACCTTGAGTGTCTTTTCCACCCCGGCGGCGATTTCTTCCATGGTCAATGAAACTCGAACCCGAAGGTCCTCCCCGCGATTGTACCTTTCGCCGCGCCCGCCCCCTCCGAAGAATTCCTCAAATCCGCCGCCGAATCCGCCGAAATCACGCATGAAGGCTCTCAGCGCTTCATTCAAATCAAAGCCGCCGAAATCGAATCCGCCGAAACCGCCGCCCGATAATCCCGCCGCTCCGTATTGATCATACGTTCGTCTTTTCTGCGGGTCTTTGAGGACCTCATACGCTTCGGTCGCTTCCTTAAATTTCTCTTCCGCCTCTTTACTGCCCGGATTACGATCCGGATGGTACTTCAGAGCCATTTTCCGATAGGCCGATTTTATCTCCTCCTCGGAAGCCGACTTCGGTACCCCCAATGTATTATAAAAATCTTTTTCCGGCATTAAAGTAATACTTTTATATAGTTCTCTATGATTCTATAAATAAACTACTTGTCCTTCTTATCATCGTCCACTACTTCAAAATCCGCGTCAACCGCCCCGTCGCCTTTGGCGGGACCCGATGATGATTCCCCGGTCGGGCCGCTTTCTCCGCCTCCCGGTGCCTCTTGTCCGCCCGCCTGCCCCCCCTGCCCAGCTTGTTGCTGTGAAGCCTGCTTGTACATCTCCTCGGCAAGTTTATGCGACGCCTGCATCAGTTCTTCTTTGGCCTGATTAATGGTCTCGGCCGAATCGGAACCGAGAACCGAACGAAGCTTCTCCAGCTTCTCATTTATCAACTTTCTCTCGTCTTCCGAGACTTTATCGCCGTAATCCTTGAGTGTCTTTTCGGTAGTATAGATAAACTGGTCGGCCTCGTTGCGCGCCCGCACCAAGGCTTCTTTCTTCTTGTCCTCCTCGGCATGCGACTCGGCGTCTTTCACCAATTTCTGAATCTCCTGCTCCGAAAGACCCGATGACGCCTGAAGCCTTATTGATTGCTCCTTACCCGTGCCGAGATCTTTGGCCGACACATGCACAATACCGTTGGCGTCGATATCAAAGGAGACTTCAATCTGCGGAATCCCGCGCGGCGCTGACGGTATTCCCACCAAATCAAACCGCCCTAGCGTCCGATTATCCAGCGCCATCTGCCGCTCCCCCTGCAACACATGAATACTTACCGCCGTCTGATTGTCGGAGGCCGTCGAAAATATCTGGCTTTTGCGGGTCGGAATGGTCGTATTCCGGTCGATCAATTTTGTCATTACCCCGCCGAGCGTTTCGATGCCGAGCGACAGCGGCGTCACATCCAGCAAAACCACATCCTTCATATCCCCCGACAGCACTCCCCCCTGAATTGCCGCCCCGATCGCGACCACTTCATCCGGATTAACACCCTTATGCGGCTCCTTGCCGAAAAGTACTTTGACGATTTCCTGCACTTTCGGCATCCGGGTCATTCCCCCGACCAGGATAACTTCATCGATTTCCGCCGGAGTCAATTTGGCGTCTTCCAGAGCGCGGCGGCACGGCCCTTGGGTTCTCTGCAACAAATCATCCGTCAATTGCTCCAGTTTGGCCCGAGTTAATGTTAAATCAAGATGTCTCGGCCCCGTTTGGTCGGCCGTGATAAACGGCAAATTTATGTTGGTCTGCATCGTCGTAGAAAGCTCGCATTTGGCCTTCTCCGCCGCTTCTTTCAACCTCTGCAATGCCATCCGATCCTGTCGCAAATCGATTCCGTTCGTCTTGCGGAATTCATCCGCCATCCAATCGATTACCCGCTGATCGAAATCATCGCCTCCCAGATGCGTATCGCCATTGGTGGAACGGACTTCAAAGACCCCGTCCCCGAGCTCCAGGATCGATATATCGAACGTTCCGCCCCCGAGATCGAACACCGCTATCTTCTCATTTTTCTTTTTCTGAAGACCGTACGCCAGCGACGCCGCCGTCGGCTCATTGATTATCCGCAAAACATCCAATCCGGCGATTCGTCCTGCGTCTTTGGTCGCCTGCCGTTGCGAATCGTTGAAATAGGCCGGGACCGTTATCACCGCCTGTTTCACCTCGCCTCCCAAATAGTCTTCCGCCGTCTTCTTGAGGGCCTGAAGAATCATCGCCGAAATCTGCGGCGGCGCATATCGCTTATCGTCGACTACCACCACCACTTCTCCTTTTTCATCCGACGATACTTTATAAGGCACTATTTTTTCTTCCGCCTCCACTTCGCCGTGCTTCCGGCCCATAAAACGCTTTATCGAAAAAACCGTGTTCTCGGGATTGGTGACCGCCTGACGTTTCGCCGCCGCTCCCACAAGCCGCTCGCCTGATTTGGTAAAAGCCACCACCGATGGGGTCGTTCGTCCTCCCTCCTGGTTGGGAATAACCACCGTCTCATTTCCCTCCAAAACGGCCACACACGAGTTGGTCGTTCCCAAATCGATTCCTATGACTTTGCCCATAATATTCGCTCCTTTTATATCAATCCAATATTATTCTGATTCCGCCGGCGCCTCTTCAACCGCCCCTCCGCCTTTGCCCCGGCTGACCGCCACCCGCGCGTGACGGATTACCTTTCCGTGCAACTTATATCCGGCCGATAATTCCTGCGCCACCACTCCTTCAGGATACTTATCGGAGTCTATCTGCATCATAGCGTCGTGCCAGCTGGGATCGAACTTCTCCCCCACCGCCTTTATCCGCTCCACCCCGGCCTTTTTCAACAGCTCATTGAAATGCTGATATATCAACTCCATCCCTTTAAGTAGCGCCTCAAAATCCTCCGCCCGGCGGCCCGAGGGAACCGCCTCGATGGCCCTGTGAAAATTATCCACCACTTCCAGAAGTTGAACAAGAAGCGTCTCGTTGGCGTTCCTTACCACATCCTCAAATTGCCGGCTCGTCCTTTTTTTATAATTGTCGAACTCGGCCGCCAGGCGAAGATACCGATCTTCCAGTTGCTTTATCTTCTCCTCATATTCCTTTTCGACCGTCTCCGCGGTACGTTCCGCGGTTGGCTCATCGCACTTTTTCATATCCGGCCGCATATTTTCTTCCGATCCGGCCGATTCCATATTATTGCTGTTCTTTTTATCGTTCGGTGTTTCATCTGTCTGATATTCTTCATTTTCCCCGTTCATCTTCCCCTCACAAATCGGAAAGTGCGTCCGTCAATGATTTTGCCGTGTACTCCACAATCGAAACCAATTTCGAATATGGCATCCGGGTCGGGCCGATAATGCCGATGGTCCCGGATAGCTTTCCCGCATTATATCTCGAAATTACCAACGAACAACCCTGAATCTGGTTAATTTCATTTTCACTGCCGATAGTAATTACAATCCCCTCCCCAACCGCTTTCGCCTCGATATAATCGATCAGAGCTTTCTGCTCTTCGAGGAGCTTGACGAATTCCGTCAGCTTATCCCTATCCGCGAACTCCGGTTGCGTTATCAATTTATCCGTGCCGACAAAATGCAGCTTTTCCTCGCCCTGATCGCTCCAGACCGGAGATTTGGAATCGATGAATAGCTTTATTAACCGGGGCGAACCGTTGGTGTCCGACAACCGCTCTTTCAACGTCTTTCGAATATGCCCCAGCGTCAAACCTATTAATCGTTCGTTCAGAATTTGCTCTATCTGACGTAACTCCTCAATCTCAATATTGGATTCCACTTCCAGAAGAATCGTCCTGGCCAACCCGGATTTTACTGCCACTATCACCAGGATTTTCCCCTCCGCCACCGGTATCAGATCGATTTTGGTCAGAATCCCCTCATCGAAACGCGGCCCCACACTTATCCCCAATTGGCTCGTGATTTCGCCCAGCACCTTACTGGTCTGGCCAAGAATAGAATCCAGCCCCTTTTTGGCCGAACCGATCGTCCCCTTAATTTTGGCTTTTTCCGCCTCACTCAACGGTTCCGGGCGCAATAGCATATCGACAAAGACCCGATACCCGATATCGGTCGGAATTCGCCCCGCCGAGGTATGTGGCTGACGAATCAGCCCCATCTCCTCCAGATCCTGCATTGTATTCCTGATAGTCGCCGGCGAAAGACCCATTCGAAATTTATTCGCGATAACGCGCGAGCCGACCGGGTCCGCCGTCTGCACATAATGCATTATCAGGTTCTGCAGTATTTTTAATTCACGCTGACTTAAATTTTCAAAAGCCATATTACTTCTTTATTATACAACAACTTATTGCCAAAGTTTGGCAATCCGACCGTTTGAGTGCCAACTAATCTACGATAACCGGCCGTCAAGTCAAGAAATAAATTACGGGGCAAGGGCCCCGTAATTGGCGGAATTTTATTCTCTTGGGAAAATTAATGACTCAATTTTGCGGAGGAGTTTTGGTCGTATCAATATCCGACCCCGGCTCTTTATCCTTCTTCTGCTCGACCCGATCGTCAATGCCGTTGCCGTTGCGATCTATGAATTCATCATATTGCTTTTTCTCTTGGGACTCTTCCTTTTTGGCATTCTGCTTTTGATCGCGCACATTGCTGTCCGGTTTGATTACCCCTTTATCGGGCGGCGGCGTTATCTTGCCGCCTCCCTTTTTTTCCACGGCCATTCCGGTTGCGCAACTCAGAAGAAGGGCCATCACCAGAATTATTACTATTCTCTTTTTCATTTTAACCGCACCTTCTTCATAATACTCATAGTAATTCAGCCGCGTCAACTTAAAATTAACGTCTCTTTCTTTCACCCTTGTCACCGGCATTGGAACTCTTCCCCGATGATTCGGGGTTCGACTGCTTTTGGGGCTGCGCAACGCGCGGCGCTTCTCCCCCCTTGCGTCCTTCGGACTGCGGCTTTTCCTTGTAGGTCCCGCGCGATTCGCCCCCGCTCTTTTGCTGGGGCTCGGAACGCCCTTCAATTTTGCGTTCGGCCGGCTGACTGCTTCCCTGCTGTTTGGGATTTTCATAAGTCCGGCCGGTGGAACGTTCCGGTCGGCTGGGGAACTGCTGATAATTCTGCCGTTTTGATTCCCGCTGCTGGGTGCTTTCATAGGTCCGCTTCGTCGGGCGTTCGGAGGCGTTGCCGGTTGACTCATAGGGCCGTGTCGTCTTGACTGATTCATATCTGCCCTGCTTCCCGGCCTCTGTCCGCCCCTTGGTCGAAACATTCCTTTCATTGTAAGTCCTGGTCGCTTTTCCCAGATTCATATCCCGTTGCTTCATCGCATCCGCCTTGTAAGTCTCCTTCACCCGAACCTGCTTGTCGAAATCGGGATAACCGTTGCGAACCGGGTTCAGATACCCCCGCGTGGTAACATCGCGATACCGCGATTTGATTCCCGGCCTGGTCTTGACAATATTCGCGTCGAGAATAACCGAGCGATACCGTCCCACATCGACTCGATTCTCCCAGCAATATCCGTAGTGATCATAAATGGTCACCCAGTGATAACCGAAATATATCCTCGGAATAAACAGCGGGGCACAACCCCAGTAGATACCGTCGATATAAATGGTCGCCCCCATCGGATAATCGATATAGACCGACCCGCAATAGCTCCAGTCCGGATAAGTGTAATGATAGACCGGACGAAAATAGTAATCGTGCCATTCCTTAACCTGAAATGACGCTATATCAAAGGCCCGCGGGCAGTCGTTGTAAGCGCACCCGAAATAAGAGGCGTTGACATAATCGATAAATTGCTCGGGATCATCATCGCACACCAATCCGGAACCGTTGAACCAGTCCGGAATCCGAAGCGGTTCGCGCGATGCGACGATCTGGATATATTCCGATCCCAACGGCCCCTGCACCGTCAACTGGTAATTATCGTTGCGGTCCGGCAGACGGTAAATTCTGCCGCCCCGTATTTGCCCGTCATCCTGCGGCGATGTCGGATACAGCAAATTCACGTTGCCCCGGGTATCGACATTGTAAATCGCCACATAACAATCGTTGTTGGCTCTGAAAGAAATGGAAATGTCGTCCCCCTGATAATAGGAGTTGTCGTCCGTCCAGACTTCCGCCGTCAGATAACGGTCGGTCCGGATACCCTGCGTATAATCATAATCCCTCTCATAAGGGACAATATCCGCTCTGGCTGATACGCCTAACGAAACCGCCAGAAGCAGTATGCCTAAAAATGTGGTTTGCCGTTTCATTTCACTCACCTCGTTTTATTACTTTATTATGATTCCCTTGATTTCTCTTCTAAGATAATTATCATCGTGTTGCGGACGGGCCAATTCCGGATTTCCCGTAGCCGTCTGATAACCCCAGTCAAATCGGACCGTATTCGGGGCCGAAATGGCTGTTACGCGAAGCTTGGCATAATGGTCATCACTGGTCCAAATAACGTAAGTATGCCCCAGGATTAATTCCGTCCACCCCACACTCGACCAGCCCGAAGACGGCGAATACGTGATATCGTCGAAACTGCTGGTATACCCCATATCCTGCAGATCCGTGCTGGTATTGGCGGCGTCGAGATAAAAAATGCCATTGGTCGAATAGTAATCTATATAAATATCGGCGTTGGGATCATCCCATGGCACAATCAATCCGCTCGAAAAATCGTAGCCGGAGCTGTTCGGAAAATTATTGGCATCCGCCAGAAGCAAATTCGTCCCTTCCGGCCGCGGCGTGTCATACACCGATTCGTGCGACAATTCCGATTCATTGTTGTTTTCATCGAATGCTGCTACGGCATAAAAGTACGTCGTGCCGTTCTGAACGTCATGATCGATGTACTCTTCGGAGTTCGCGCCGACAGTCCCCAAAAGATAAAAGTCGGTGTCATTGGAGCTCCAGTAAACCCGATACCCCGCCAGATCCGCTTCCCGCACTGGTGACCAGAACAGATAAACCGTCTGATCTCCCGTAATGGAATAAACGCCCTGGGGGGCCGCCGGAGGATAATCGACCGCCACATATTTGGTTGTCGTCTTCTCACAGCCGATAATCGCCAGACTCAGAATTGCCACCGCTAAAAATATTGTTTTTTTCATATTTGGTCTCCTTTTTCAATTCCGGCATACTATAAAACAAACTTCGTGCCAATAATGTTACCGCATTGTTATACAATAAGATGCGCCATTTGAACAACCGCAGATAGCCTTTGGGGGCACAAAAAATGTTCAAATGCCCCGCCCGGTGCACCGAATTAAGATGGTTCGGAAAGATTATATTCTTTGATTTTCATTCGCAACGTATTGCGATGAATCCCAAGAAGATCGGCCGATTTCCCTATATTCCAATCCAGCCGCTCCAGGATTTTTTTGATATGATTCCGCTCTACATCGGCCAGCTTTTCGGCTGCTTCGGCGTCTCCCTCATTTGTCCTTTTCAGCCCCGGCAATTCTCTGGAGCCGATTATCTCGTCCCGCGCCAGCACCACCGCCCGCTCGATTACATTTTGAAGTTCCCGGACGTTCCCCGGCCAATTGTACGATACTAGCGAGGCCGCCGCCGCGGCGTCGATGCCGGTGATATTTTTGCCCAATTTGCGGCAAAAATCCTTGAGGAATTTGTCCGCCAGAATCAGAATATCTCCCGGCCGCTCCATCAGAGACGGCATATTAATGGTTATGACATTCAGCCGATAGTACAAATCATCGCGGAATTTCCCCTCTTTAATCATCTGCTCCAGGCTCTTATTCGTCGCCGCGATCAGTCGCACATCCAGCGTTACCGTCTCTTCGCTTCCCAACCGCTCGATTTTCCGCTCTTCAATCACCCGCAATAATTTGGCCTGCATCGTCAGCGGCATATCGCCGATTTCATCCAGGAATACCGTCCCCCCGTCGGCCATTTCGAATCGTCCCAGTTTCCGCTTTTCCGCCCCCGTAAACGCCCCCCGCTCATACCCGAACAGCTCCGATTCCAGCAAGTTCTCCGGTATCGCGGCGCAGTTGACCGCCACAAACCGGTTCTCCTTTCGGGGCGATAACGAATGAATCGCCCGTGCCGCCAGCTCTTTCCCGGTTCCCGAGGCCCCGGTAATGAGAACTGTCGTATCTCCCGGCGCCGCCAGATTAATTAACTCGAGCGCTTTCTGAATCGCGTCCGATTCCCCCGCGATTTCACCCGATCCGAATCGCTCGCTTAAGGTATCGTTGAGAAGCTTATGCTCCAGAACCAGGCGATGTTGCTCCGCCGCCATTTTTAAATTTATGAGGAGTTCTTCAAGTTCCACCGGCTTGATCTGATAATGGAACGCCCCTTGCTTCATCGCCGCCACCGCCGTTTCCACCGACCCGAATGCCGTCAAAACGATAATTTGAATAAAGGGATTCATCTCCCGCAACCGGGCAATCAGCTCTATCCCGCTCATTCCCGGCATTTTCATATCGACCACCGCAATAGGTGAGAAAAACGATGCATAAATCTGGATTGCTTCTTCACCCGATGACGCCTGTTTCGGGGCGAACCCCTGCTTGGCCAGATACCCCGCCAGCATCTCGCGTTGCCCGGACTCGTCATCGACCAAAAGTAATTTTATGTTTTTCATCCGGCTTAAGTTATTGTCTTCCGCCTCGCAAACCAACAAAAAAAATGCCCCTTCCGATTTTGAAGGGGCATAAATCAAATTTTAATTTCAGCTATTTTTCCGGCGTGAAAAATACATTTATTCCGAGCCGCAATTCGAGATAATTAATATTATGATCAAACTTATATTCGACATCGCGATATTTCGCCTTCTGGCTCGTGAGCGGTGCGAAATGATATGCCCCCTCGATAAAAAGACCGCCGTTGTCGGAAGTGTAACGGAGCAATCCGACTTCCAGCGCCATTCCCAGGCCCGGCTTATATGAGAGTTCGCGCAGGCGGTTTAAATCGTCATCCACCCAGGTCGCAAATTTCGCAAAATCGGCCCCGGCCGAAATCTTGACATACGGCTCCCAGTTCGATTCCCCGACAAAAGCATATTTGCAATACGCCCCGGCATTATAAAAACGATAATGCATCTCGTACAATTTTATCGGAAATTGCGTGTATGTGAAATATCCGCCCAACGAGACTTTTTCACTCAAAAAATATCCGCCCGAAAGGCCGAAATCCACTCCGGTCTTGGCGCCCATCGAATCGTTCCAGTTCTTCAAATCCCCCATCGGCAAGGATAACCCGCCGTAGAAGGCGACCTCAAAATTGCGCGTTTGTTCCTGTTCATTCTGGGCCATGGCGCCGGCCGCGAGGATCAATATGATTGCGGTCGTGACAAGCAGAACTGACTTTTTCATTATCATTTCCTCAAATTTTTAAATTCCAAAAAATTATTTCGCCTTCATATGCCGGAACCGCTTCCGGTTGGCCTCATATGCCGGACATACTTTCCGGTCGACGGGGATTGCCTAAACCACCCCTCGCCCAGCCAAATTAAGCGTCTAAGTAATTACCTAATTGACGATTTGTCAACTGATTTGTAAAATTTATCTTTCGAGAAAATTTCCGTTCCTTCATACCACAAAAAATATTACCGACAGCGCCGCGATCCCCCACATCATCGGCTTTATTTCCCGGATTCTCCCCGAAACCGCCTTCAAAAACGTGAACGATATAAACCCGAACGCCAGACCGGTGCTGATACTGTAGCTCAGCGCAATCATGATTATTATCATAAACGCCGGGAAGGCCTCGTCCAGCCGTGAAAATTCGATATGCACGACTTCCTTCATCATAAACAGCCCCACCATCACCAGGGCCGGCCCGGTTGCGAATGACGGTACAATGCCGATTATCGGTATGAATATCAACCCCAGCAAGAAGAGAATGCCTACCACCACCGAGGTCATCCCGGTTCTCCCTCCCTGCTCGATCCCGGCTCCCGATTCGATATACGCGGTGGTTGTGGAGGTCCCGAAAACCGCCCCCAGCATGGTCGCGAAAGCGTCGATCCCCAGCAGTAAATCTATCTTGCGGATATTCCCCTTTTCATCGACTATCCCCGCTTTATAACTGCAGGCGACTATGGTTCCGATACTGTCGAACATATCCATGAACATTAACGTGAAAATTGTCCCCATCAGGCTCCCTTTGAGGGCCCCCATAATATCCAGCCGGAACGCAATCGGGCTGATATCGATATTCATCGATACCACCGCCGACGGCAATTTCACCAGACCGAAAATAATCGCCATAATCGTGCTTAGAAGTATCCCGATAATGAGCGACCCTTTTATCCTGAAATTTTCCAGGACAATCATCGCGAGCAGTCCCGCCAGCCCGATTAAAACCGCCGGGGTCATCCCTCCGGCCGCCACCAGTGTACTCTCATTCTTGACAATGATTCCGATATTGACCAGCCCGATAAATGTTATAAACAGCCCGATCCCGACCGAGATCGCATAAATGAGCGATCGCGGAATCGCCTCCACCAACCTTTTCCTGATTCCGACCACGGTCAGAATGAAGAAGAACAGGCCCGAGAGAAAGACAATCCCCAGCGCCGTCGGCCAGGCCACTTTATCGCCCAGGACTATTGAATAGGCAAAAAAGGCGTTCAGGCCCATTCCCGGCGCCATGGCGATCGGCGTATTCGAAAGCAAGCCGGTGATAATGGTCGATAGCGCCGTCACGATACATGTCACCGCGATCAGGGCGTTCTTGTCCATCCCGGTGACCGCCAGTATTTCCGGATTGACGAACATGATATACGCCATCGTCAGGAAGGTCGTCACTCCGGCGACAGCTTCGGTTTTGAATGATTTTTCCTCTATTTGATTCCGGCCTGAAAACTCCATACCACCTCCTCAAATCCCCGGAAAATAATACTTCCCCGCCAAAAAACAAAAATCTTTGTATGGCCTTCCCATTCCCGTGCGCGGTCCGACATTTAATAGACCTGAACGCCCATTCCCGCGCGCGGCCGGCTTCTGACGGGCCCGCTTATTCGTAGTTGCACG
>CALMKK010000089.1 GCA_937867135.1 uncultured candidate division Zixibacteria bacterium | reverse complement strand
TGGGATAATATGGCGGTCGCTTATGTCAAGCTGACCGCCGGGGTGGATGCCACCCCGTTGCTTCAGGGATTACCCGGTGATAAATGTCAGTGTCCGCACTGGGGATACATGCTTGAAGGGGCCATTCACGTCCGTTATGCTGACGGCAAAGAGGAAGTATGCCGAGCCGGCGAAATGTTCTATTGGCCGGCGGGGCATACCGTGTGGGTGAAGGAAGACACTTCTTTTATTGAATTTAGCCCCATGAAGCAACTGAAAGAAGTTTACGATCATATCGGCAAGAAGATGGCTGTTTCCTCGTAGCCGCTTTCGATACAGCAAAAAAGCCCCGATCTGTGTCGGGGCTTTCAGAATCTTCCCCGGACCGGATATAACTCACCCCAAATTTATTGGGTATCAGCTTCAGCGATTAACTATTACCCTGGTTCCGGCAAGGCGGTCGCCGAAACGCGCTCTTTCGGGCGATGATAGAATCAACACCACTCCGAGGATGTTGAACGCCGGTAGAGCATCGACGGCCCGAAGCAGGTTTCTGGCCAAAGCCCGCCTTATTCCCGGCCTGCCCCCATTCACTTTTATGACGCGAAGGCTCAGCAACCGTTTGCCGACGGTGGCGCCGAAAATACCTTCCAGCATGATAAAGTACGCTACAATGGCGCCCAGAAATATAATACACAACGGATCTGTCACCAGCCAGCCGTATCCCCAAAAATGATCGCCTCGACTCATGATCCAAACTCCCTTCACCACCCTGGTGACGGGAAAAAAGATCAGACTCAATACGAAGAAATCGGCGATTAGAGCCAGGAACCGTCGCCCCAACCCGGCGTAGGGGAGTTTGTTCGACGGTGATAATTTTTTGCCGTCGCTAAATTCTGAAACCATATCCTGAATGTTAAAGTACTCTTTGGCTGATTGCAATTGCTTTAGATTTTAAGGGTTTTTGGCCCGCTCACGCTTAATCTCCAATTTTGGAAGCCCAATTGCTGGCTATCAATCATAAATAATTTCTGATCATTTCGGGCCGCCATTTTCAACTTCATCCGAAAGCTCAAGAAATTATCCATTATCGCGCAAACTGTCCGTTTCCGGACAATCGAGCTATCTCGGCCAATTCTTATTTTATTGAGATACAAAGACTTAATTATTGGCACGAAAGTTGATAAAACAAAATTAAAGCCCAAGGAGAATAAGGATTTTATGGATCGGGAGTTGCCTAAAGAAATTATATCGAAACGGCGTCGCAAACGGTGGATAATTGGAATATCGGCGCTTCTATCATTTCTCTTTTTGATTTGGTTTGTCGGGCAATTGAGCACTCGATCCGTGGAATGGTCCAGAATAAAATACTCGGTGGCCGAGATCGGCGCTGTCGAAGCGACTGTCAATGCCTCGGGAACCGTTGTCCCCGAAACCGAACAAGCTCTTACCGCACCAAATAACTGCATTTTGCGCAAAACTCTCCTTCGACCGGGCGACATTGTCAAGGCGGGACAGTCGATCCTCGAACTGGAACGGAATGATCTTCAGATCGAATGTGATAAGACAAAAGAGCAATTGGAATTATTGCGGTATAAAAAAACGCAGATGGAATCGGAGTTGGAAAGAAAGCTATCGGAGTTGCGGGCCTCCAGGGAAGTTAAGGAGCTTCAGGCCCGGTTTGTCAAGATCCAGTATGAACGGACCAAGCGATTGAATGTAATCGGGGCCAGTAGCGATGAGGAATTGCAGAGGGCCACGCTCGCCTCCGAAATCGCGGAGCGGGAACTGGCCGTGCAGAATCTTCAGATCGACAATCAACGCGCTTCAATGGAAACGGAACTGCAATCCCTGTTGCTTCAAATTCATCTTCAGGAAAGAACGCTGCATGACATTGACCGCCGCTTAATCCTATCAAATGCTCCGTCCCCCCTTGACGGAATAGTCACCTGGGTAAATGATTCCATCGGGTTCCCGGTTAGAGAGGGTGATATCGTGGCGCGGGTGGCCGATTTGAGCCGCTATCGGTTGCGGGGTGAAATATCCTCCATCAATTCCGGCCTGATTGCAGTGGGGCAAATCGTGCGGATCAGGATCGGCGAGAAAATAATCGACGGCAAGATCATATCCATTTCGCCCCTGGTCCGCAACAGTCTGACTTCCTTTGACGTCCAACTCGACAGACCCAACGATGAGACTCTTCGCCCCAATCTTAAGACCGATGTTTTCGTGGTAACGTCAAGCGTCAAAAATGTCCTGCGGGTCTCAAACGGGCCCTTCTATGAAGGGCTTCATGATCAAACCATTTTCGTCATTAAAGGAAACCGGGCCGAGGCGCGCAAAGTGGATATCGGCGCCGCCAATTTCAACTGGGTGGAAATACAGGGGGAAGTCTCTTCCGGTGATACCGTTATTGTTTCGGACATGAGGAAATTTCAGAAGGCCAGGACCCTGACGATTAAAAACAGGAAAAACGAAATTTCTGCAAATAAATGAGGATTGGAAATGATTAGTCTGAAGCGGGTTGAAAAAATCTACCGTACTTCCAGCGTGGAAACGCTGGCCCTGCGCGATATAAATATCGAGGTGCCGGAGGGATCATTCTTTTCAATCATGGGACCCTCGGGCTCGGGCAAAAGCACCTTGCTCAATATTATGGGGTTGATCGACGCACCGACCGAGGGCGAGGTCCGCATCGGGGGAAATAATGTGGTGGGGATGAGCGAAAAGGAGATGGCACATCTGCGAAATAGAAAAATCGGTTTTGTCTTTCAGAGCTTTCATTTGATCGCCGACCTTACGGTGGTGGACAATGTGGAATTGCCCCTGATTTATCGCAAAATGACGGCCCGAGATCGGCGCGCAAAGGCCCTTGATGCTCTGGCCAGGGTCGGCCTGAGCGCCCGAACCAAACATTTCCCGACTCAACTTTCCGGCGGTCAATGTCAACGAGTAGCCGTGGCACGGGCCATTGTCGGAGACCCGGAAATAATCCTTGCCGATGAGCCGACCGGCAATCTCGATTCCGCTATGAGCAATGAAATAATGGACATTCTTCTCGCTTTAAACAAGGAGGAGAAAGTTACAATTGCCGTCGTGACCCATAATCAGGGAATTGCCGACCGCACTGATAAAGTAATTCGCCTGTTCGACGGCAGTCAGGTGGCCTAGGGGAGAACCATGCTGAAGAATTATCTGAAAGTCGCACTTAAGGGGCTGATGCGGAAGAAATATTATACTTTTATCAGCCTGTTCGGGATAGTCGTCACCCTGATCGTCCTGACGATTTCGGTCGCCTTGATAAATCATATGAGCGTATTGGGAAAACCGGGCTCCAGGTTAAGTCGGTGCCTGATAGTTGACCGTCTTGAGATACTTATCAAAAAAGGGCACATAATAAGCGAACCAAGCTATTACATTCTCGATCGCTATGTCCGCAATCTCAAAGGGGCGGAAGCCGTTTCGATTTTTTCTGATGCCCATGAGGCGGTCGTATATTCTGAAAATGAACGAGTTCCTTTGAAGATTAAGTATACCGACGAGGTTTTCTGGGATATCGCCGAATTTCCTTTTCTCGAAGGGAGGCCATATAAAAAAGAGGCCCTGGACAGGGCCGAGATGGTGACGGTTATAACCGATCGCGCTAAACAGCAAATATTCGGTGTGAAGCCGGCCCTCGGTGAGTACCTTGAAACCTCGAAAGGAACGTTTCGGATCATCGGAGTAATCCCGTATAAAGAAATCAGGGCATTGGCGCTTAATGCCGATATTTATGCCCCCATTTCTACTTCATCGGGCAAAATGAACAATAAAGAATTATGGGGGGCCGAATCGGCGCTGGTGCAGGCCGCGGATAGATCGCAATTCACTTCCATAAAGGATGAATTCCAAAATCATATGGACCAGCTGGTTCAGGATTACAAAGATGAGAAGCAAATCAATTCCTTCGATTGCTTCATAGGCACGATGAATGAATCACTGGCGAATGACATCAACCAGTCGGAAACCGTCTACTTCACGGGGATAATCGGGATGATGTTCCTTTTTATGATTTTGCCGGCCATTAATCTCACCGCCATAAATATCAGCCGCATCATGGAACGGTTCCCTGAAATCGGAATACGGAAAGCCTTTGGTGCCTCGTCAATGGCGCTCATGGGCCAATTCATCATAGAGAATATCATTCTTACACTTATTGGAGGGGTGCTGGCATATATATTATCGGGGATAATTCTTTCGCTCATAAATAACAGCGGCGTGGTCCCGTGGGGATATATCCGGCTCGACCTGACAGTTTTTCTCTATAGCATGATTGTTACCATATTTTTCGGTATTTTCTCCGGGATCCTGCCGTCATACCGAATGTCGCGCCTCCATCCGGCCGAAGCGCTGAAAGGAGTGAGCCGATGATACGCCATATAATAAAATTGATCTGGAATCGGAAGAAAAGCATGTCCCTTCTTCTGATCGAAATCTTCCTTTCGTTCATCGTCGCTTTTGTCGTGTGCGATTTGCTCATCTCCAGCATACTAAACTATACCAGTCCGCTCGGTTATGATTACGGGAATCTCTGGGATGTCCGCTTTGAAGCGGCCCGGGGTGAGCCATTTGGAAAACTCGGCGCGGAAAATGCAACCAAATATCGCCTGTTACTGAATGAAATAAAATCGTTTCCCGAGGTCCGGCGGGCCGACTTTGTTATCGGAAATATCCCTTATAGCAATATGCGATTCAATAACACCTTTGAATGCAACGGCTCGGCGATTTATTCCGGAGTCAGCTATGTCGGGAGTGATTATCTTGAAACCATGCGGATGACGCTGGTCGAGGGAAGGTGGTTTGGCCCTGAAGATAATGCCGCCGTCGAGGAGCCGATTGTGATCGATGAAACACTCAGGAGGAAGCTCTTCGGCAATGGCAAGGCAATAGGCGAACGTATTCAGGAACCGACCGAAGCGGAACAGAATCAGACCGGCAAAAAATACAATATTATAGGTGTCGTCGGTACCTTTCGGCCGCGCGGGGAATTGAATGAGCCCGAGGGCGAACTTTTTATTCGCCAGCTATGGGATGATTCTTCAAATATTCCTTATGCGGCGATGGTTCGCGTTCAGGATGCGACCACCGTCTCATTCGAGCTTAATTTACAGCGGCGGTTATCATCGCTGGCCCCCGATATCAATTTTCGAATAGTCCCTCTCTCGGAATCCCGTCACGACAAATTACTGGAAATGGGGCTTTCCATTGCGACCCCGCTAATTGTCGCCGCTTTTCTATTATTTAACGTGGCCCTCGGTCTCTTCGGTATTTTCTGGCAATCTATCAGCCGCCGCCGGAGCGAGATCGGCCTGAGGCGCGCCATGGGGGCCGATTCCCGATTGATACCCCTTCAGATATGGGGTGAGACAATAGCCTTAGGAACCCTGGCCATCCTGGCCGGAATTCCGATTGTGGTGAATCTGGCGGTACTGGGACTCTCCAAGCCTATCGGGAGCGGCATCTTCTTCTTATCTGTTGTCTCAGCCGGCGGTTTGATTTATCTTATTCTGACAGTGTGTGCGGTTTATCCCAGTTTGCTGGCGGCACGGATTCAACCGGCAGAAGCGCTCCACGACGAGTAATATTCGGAACGCCCGAAGGAGTGCGGCTGAAGAAAAGATATAATGATATTAATTGTCGACGATGATAAAGCGGTTCGAACCTCCCTGAACCTCCTTCTGAGAAAATCAGGGTTCGATACGGCCGAGGCCGCGGACCCGGAAGAGGCGCTCGCCGTGATTGGAAAAAATACTCCCTCCTTATGTATTCTTGATATGAATTTTTCCCGGGCCACGTCCGGCGAGGAAGGGCTCGGGCTCTTAAGGCAAATAAAGAAGAAACATCCCGACCTGCCGATTATCCTTATTACCGCCTGGGGCTCAATTTCATTGGCCGTGGAAGGAATGAAACTCGGGGCTTCTGATTTCATCACCAAACCGTGGAACAACGAATTCCTCGTGACTTCGGTAAAGACCATATTGCATCTGTCGCGGCAGGATCGAACTCCCGAATCGACGGTCTGTGACCGTACCAAATTGAATCAATTATATAATTTTGAAAATATAATCGGGATCGATGAGAAACTTCTGGATGTTTTGAGCGTGGCCGGCCGAGTCAGTTGCACCGACGCCTCGGTTCTGATTCTGGGCGAAAGCGGTACCGGCAAAGAAATAGTGGCGGAAGCAATTCATGCCAACAGCCGGCGGAGTAACGGCCCGTTCATCAAAGTCAATCTCGGCGGCATTCATACGGAGCTTTTTGAAAGTGAGATGTTCGGCCATAAAAAAGGGGCCTTCACAGGCGCCATTCGGGATCGAATCGGCCGATTCGAAATGGCTCACGACGGAACCATATTCCTGGATGAAATCGGTGATCTCGATGCCGCCAGCCAGGTGAAGCTCCTGCGGGTATTGCAGGACAGGAGCTTTGAGGCATTAGGTACGAGTATTCCCCGGACGGCCGATTTCCGCCTTATTTCCGCCACCAATCGAAATTTGGGGCAGATGGTTTCATCCGGGCACTTTCGGGAGGATCTCTATTATCGAATCAATCTCATATCGCTGCATCTGCCTCCTCTGCGGGAACGATGCGGGGACATTCCCCTTCTGGTGCAGCAATTTGTGGATAACATCAGGCAATTGTACGAGCGTCCAGATTTGCGTGTTAGCACTGCGGCCATGAACTGGCTCAAAACCCTGCCCTGGCCGGGGAATATCCGTGAATTGAAAAATCTGGTCGAAAGGACGGTTCTGGTCACGACCCGCGATACTCTTGAAATTGGAGATTTTCAGGCGCATTATAAATTATCGCCGCGACAGGCGGAGACGATAACTCTTCCGGCGGTCGGAACGGTAACTTTGGAAGAGATGGAAAAATCGATGATTGAGAGGGCGATGCAGTTCCATCAGGGTAATATCAGCAAAGTGGCCCGCTCTCTGGGATTGAGCCGCGGGGCCCTGTACCGGCGGCTGGAAAAATACGGTTTCCCCTATGAAACTTCGCAGTAAGTTTCTTTATTTCGTTATCACTCTTCATCTGGTCCTTACCGTCCTGGCTTATTTCCTTTTGGCTTACAATAAATTTCTCTTTTTCGGAATACAACTGCTCGTTCTCATCAGTGCCGTTGTCTCTTATCGTTTGTATCGCGACTTTGTCAGGCCGCTGGAGATTCTTGCGGCCGGAGTGGAATCGATTCGCGACCGCGATTTCAGTTGCACCATCACGAAAACGGGGAATGATGAGCTGGATCATTTGATTGATGTCTATAACCGAATGATTGAGCAACTGCGACAGGAACGATTGAGCCGGCAGGAACAGAATTATTTCCTGGAACGTCTGATCAAGGCGACCGCGATCGGCGTTGTCGTTCTCGATTTGGATAAGAAGATCTCCCTCTTTAATCCGGCCGCCGATAAAATACTTGGAAGAGACTTTCCCTTAGCGCTCGGCCGACCTCTTCCCGATGGCGGAAACGGGCCCTTCAATTGCCTGACAGAATTGGAGCCGGGGCAGACGCGGGTAATCCGATTCGACGGCGGGCGCGTCTATCGTTGCCACAAATCGCAATTTCTGGACCACGGCTTTCACCGCCAGTTCCTTTTGCTTGAAGAGTTGACCGAGGAAATAATCGGGACACAGCGAACGGCCTATGAAAAGGTCATCCGGGCCATGTCGCACGAGGTCAATAATTCCGTCGGAGCCATAAACTCCATCCTCAATTCCATTCTCGATTATGATTCCCAACTGCGCGAAAAAGATCGCTCCGATTACCGGGAGGCTGTCAGCGTGGCCATCGAGCGTAACTACCGCTTGGGCAAATTCATGGCGAATTTCGCCGATGTCGTGAGAATTCCCCCGCCGAACAAAGTCAAATACGATATTCATAATTTGCTCAAATCGATTCATGCTTTGATGCATAAGGACTGTCTTGAGAAAAATATTGAATGGCGCTTCGAACTGCATCCTGGCGTCTTAGAAGTCGAAATCGATATTGATCAGATGGAACAGGCCCTGATTAATATTTTTAAGAACGCCCTTGAAGCGATCGGGCGGGACGGTTCCATAATTGTCCGCACTTTCCCTGCCCCCGGAATGCTTCGCATCATTGATACCGGCCGAGGTCTCGATGCGCAGACGTCACCTAATTTGTTCGTCCCGTTTTTTACGACAAAGAAGGACGGGCAGGGCATCGGCCTTACCCTGATCCGGGAAATACTGATTAATCACGGATTCGGCTTCAGTCTTAAAATGAATGACGAAAACAAAACGGAATTCCAGATATTATTCGGGGATTGAAACGGTTTTTGATAATATTCGGCGAAAATTAATTTCGCAGAAATAAAATGGCAGGATTCAAATTCCGGCCATATTCATCCGCCGGCGTTGGTACAAATCAACGCGGCCCCATAGCCACGGACTCTTTATCAAATAAGCAGGATTTCCCAAGGTTTCAGTTGAGGATTAATGAGCCATAAAATAAATCGTGCCAATTACTCGAGTGGGGAAGAAAATAACTGCATGGCAAATCGATCTATGCCGATCCGGTTGGCCTCCATTGGCGCTGTTTTCCAAAATAAAAGGGGCGGGTCAAATTAGACCGGCCCCTGAAAAACCGCCATCCGCTTTGTTCCATTACTTCAACATCATCATTTTCCTGGTCTGGATATAATCATCGGCCTTCAGGCGGTACAGATATAGGCCGGTAGAGACCGGTTGCCCGCCATTATCACATCCGTTCCATTCGATACGATACGATCCGGCCGACTTTGTTTCATCAACCAGGGTGCGGATTTTCTCGCCGAGGATATTGAATATCTCGATATTTACATCGGAACGGCGGGCGAGGCTGTATTCAATGGTCGTGATCGGGTTGAAGGGGTTGGGATAATTATCGCCCAGAGTAAAAGAAACAGGCAGAGGTGCGGCGACATCATTAACATCCGAGGCATCATCCGGCGCCAGTTTTACGATATAGAAATCATCATCGCCGGCGCCATAGGAATCGGTTCTTCCGGCGATTATATAACCGCCGTCGGAAGTTTGCTTCACGCAATAAGATCGTTCATACCAGTCGCCGCCGATAGTCTTGGTCCAGAGAGTGTCGCCGTTGGCGTTCGTGCGAATTATATAAAAATCGGTCGGGTCCACCCCGGCGTTGCGGTACATCTCGCCGCACATTATAAATCCGCCGTCACTGGTCTGGTCCATACCATATCCAAGATCCGGTGCGGGATTTCGATATCTCTTGGTCCAGAGAGAATCGCCGCTGGAGTTAAGCCGCAGGAGCCAGAAATCTTCGTCTTCGGGAGGATTGTATTCCCGATCGCCGAAGGCCATATAGCCGCCGTCGTTCAGTTGCACGATGGACCATCCGGCGCCGATCCCGCCATATCCTTTGATCCAGGTTGTGTCGCCGTATTTGTCTATTTTGACTATATAAATGGCGCCGGCGGTCCCTATGGCTATCGCCCCGCTGTCGGCGGTTGGAATGACACGGTTAAGATGCTGTGTTCCCCATTTATCAACAAGGATATGATTTTGCTTAACGCCGTTGGCGTCGATTCTAACAATATTAAAGCCCCAGTCATATTGGCTCTGAGTAGTGGAATAATAATATGAGTAGCCGACCATGATATAACCGCCGTTCAGGGTTTGGCAGACATCGTAGCCGTAATCGGTCGTGGTATCGAAATCATAGTCCTCATCCCAGACAAAATTGCCGAGTGCATCAAGTTTCATAAGGTAGAAATTTGCACTTTCCGCGCCGAACTGGCCGCTTCCGTAGCCGGCAACAATTAATCCTCCGTCACTTGTTTCCTTCGTACTGCCGGCTTCATCGGCGCAGGCCTGTTCCCCATAGGTTTTCTCCCAGGCGAAGCTCCCGTCTTGATTAAGTTTGACAATATAAATATCCCGATCGCCGTGAGCTGTCGAGCCGGTGTACCCTGTTACGACATAACCATTGTCCGAGGTCTCTTCGACATACCACGGCCACTCAAAGCTGGCCCCCCCAAAGGTCCGGGTCCAGAGGGTGTCCGGGCTGGCCGCAAAAACCAGGCTTGACGCCAACAGCAAAAGAACTGATGCGAGAATGGTCTTGCACATTGCAAATCTCCTTTGAAAACGAGAAGTCTATTCACCATTTGGGGCCTGACAGGGGTATATTTCTTCTTTGAGACAGGCCTGTTGCGCAAAATATAATAGACTGAATGCTCCTCAATATAATAATTGTCCAAAATGAGTCAAGTTTAATAGTTTATGGCTTGGGTGCGTGAACAGACATGGCTCCTGTCCATTCTATTTGGAATCAATGGAATTATTGACAAAACGAACATAAATTGTCCGCTTTCTGGCTAAACCCTGATATCGATTAAGACCGCGTTATGACACAAAAATACAGCCGGGAAATATCCGAGAGTAATGTTATGGTTCTCCGATCCGTCAGCATTCATCAAATAAAGATCATATTTGCCATCTTCCCCGATTGTGGATAGAACGTAGACTTTGCGATCCCCGAAATGGGACCAGCTTGCAAAACCCGGGGCATAACCTTGTGAGCCGGTGCCGGTGAAAAATAATGAAAGTCATGTTGTCATATTTGTTCAGCAAGAGCGAAAGAAATGCGCGTGGTCCATAATCCGGGGCCGTTATCCATAAGCCAGACATCCCTGGCAGAGGCCCGCATCGGAAGCCTCCCGACACATACGCCTGTGAATTGCCGATTGATTTCTTCAAGGGCTTCATTATCATCTGTGGTGGCCACGGTTAAATGCGGAATGACTTCTTTGAATATCCCGCCGTATGGAGGAGATTGAGGAAATCGCTCCGGCACCGCCCGTATCAATTCCGTAAACGGTCGGGTGGGAAATGGTTCCAGATATAGCAATCCGGGAAGCCGCTTCACTGCCGCCAGAGAAAATTGGAAACTTTCATGCTCTGAAAACAGGCTCTTCAATTTGCTAACCGCGGAAGTCTTATCCTTTTCCACTGGAAGGAAGGGATAATTTATTGTGATATGGGCCGGCATGCCGACCGCCGTCGATGAATCATATTTGCTTCTGAATGGCCCTACGAGCGGTTCCGCCTCCGGAACCAAAATCACCAGAACCGACTGATATTCCACGTGAATCTCCCAATCCGAGATATTCCTCATGATTCTGTGAATTAAGGAAATGGGTCACGCGTACGTTTATGAGTAGCCGCCTATTCCCCAAAGCCTTCAAGTTTTATGTGGTAAAGGTATCGGCTTTCGCGCCTTTCTTTGATTATTTCGAGCAGATTTTCCGCTTCCTTAACCCGACCTTCGTATAAATCGAGATACCCTTCTCTCTCAAAGTCGGCTTTCAATTCCTCGGCAATTTTTTTCTCTTTGCGCCAAATTTCATACTCAGATTCCGTGAAACACCATGTCCGATACGAAAGTCCGCTTTTATGCAGCACCTTTGCAAGTCTGGTGGAATCCGCATCAAGTAGATCTCTTGACTCATCCGGCTTGACGATTTGGCTATAGAATAAGCCCATCTGTCCGGTATCGCCAATTATTTTCTTCAGCGCCCCCACTGTCTCATCGAGATCATCGACAAAATAGAGAGTGTCCAGCGCCATGATTGTGTCGAATGAATTGGAAGCGAAATTGAGATCATTCATATCACAGAAGCAGAAAGATAAGCGGTCCCGTTTTGTCGCTGTCCGTTCATTAGCTCGATCAATTGCACCCGGGGCGAAATCAGTTCCCACAATTTTCGCTCCTGTCATATCGGAAAAATATTCGGTTATTCTGCCGGCACCGCAACCGAGATCGAGCACTCTGTTAGCGGGAGTGAGATTAAGCACTTCCATAAGTTTTCCCAATTGTTCCTTATCGACCATGCTGCACTGACAAAGATCGATACCATAAACGAGCTCGCAGAATCGCGAGTAGGTTTTGCACTCACAGGATTTAATCAGCCAATCATCAAAGTCGGAACTCAGTTTCTTGGTGCGAAATCCCACCGCCAGCTTGGCGGCTTCATCCGAAAGGAAATAGAGACCGTTGTTGCATTTAAGATAATCCCCCGCCATTAGGCTTTCATAGGCTTCGGTCCAATCCACAAGATCATCACCGAAGAATCGTTTCCCGAAATCCTCAAGCGCAGATTTGTCGGGCGATCCCCTTCTTAGCACGATGCTCCTGACCCCGATCAACAGCTGTTTCTCAGCTTCCGAGAAATCCGGCATCTGAAAATTCCATCCACTTTATCGGCTAATGGTTCAATCATGTCAAATATAGATATTAGGCAGTCCCAAAGCAATTGCCGATATAATGAATTTTATCTGTCCCCGTTCCGGTAAATTTTATAAATTATATAAATATTTATCATCCGGTAGCGCTTTTGCGGATCCCTTTTATCGGGGAATTGACACTCCCAAAAGCAAATTCCGGATTAGGCAAATTAACTGGCTACCGGTTATTAAAACGGAGACAATCTGAAACCGGGGAAAAATGAACGCGGCGGAAGAAAATAGGCGCGACAAAAATAATCATTGGCAATGGCGCCTGAAAATGGCCGAACGGATAGCCGCGGAACTTGATCCTGTCCGATTCGGGGTTAAGGCGTTATATGTGATGGGCAGTACCAAGAACGCCAATGCCGGTCCGGCCTCGGATATCGATTTGTTAATTCACTTTGACGGGACGTCGCTCCAACGAAGAGAATTGCTGCTGTGGTTGGAAGGGTGGAGTCTCGCGCTTGATGAAATTAATTTTCAAAGGACCAGATTTAGGAACCGGGATTTCCTGGACATCCATATCGTAACCGATGAGGACATTGAGGCAAAATCAAGCTATGCCGTCAAAATCGGGGCGATTTCGGATGCCGCCCGGCGTTTGCCACTGAAAAATGAAATTGAAGCGACTAAAGAAGAAGCCTCTGAGCCGCATCCGGATTCTCAAGATTAAAACTGATTAATGCCAGTTCCGGGCCATCGTGAGCCGCTCCGTACATATGAGTCCGTCCGAGTTTATCGTGCCAATGACCGGTCAGGCGGGCCGATTCATGTATGTGTCCATGTAAAGTGAGAAGCGGCTGCCGATTTTCTATGAATTGTCTGATGGCCATGCTCCCGGCATGGATATCGAGCGGGGCATGATCAAATTTCACATTATCGAGCGCGGCGCGATCCAGAAAGGTCTTGTATGGCGGGGCATGGAAAAGAAGAATCGCATTTTCCAAATTGCTCTCCCCGGCCAATTTTTCCAAATCCGCTTTAATAGTAGAGTACTTTTTCTCCCTCTCATTGACAGGAATTGAATATCGCCCTTCTTCCGGGGAGATTGAACCGGGATCCACAAAGCGGGAGATATCATAACGTTCCCAGTCCTTAAGTTGAAAGGGCGTCGGCGGAACAAAAGCGTACCCGTAAACCGAGTATCGATCAAGGGCGACCGCCCGATTATGTATATACTCCAAAAATCCCAGCCGCTGCATTTCATATAAGGCCGGTTCCTCAACCCGAGCGTCATCATTGCCCATGATAATAAAGACACGCGGGTATTTTGCCGCCATCGATTCCTTAAGCGCCGCAAGCTGCGGAATCATGAAATCATGAATGAAGCCGCCGGGAAATGATGAATCATAATGGTAGGCCATGGGGAGAAAATCGCCGCCGATGAAGACAAGGCTCGGAATTTTTTCGGCGATAATTTGAAAGAGCTTTTGAAAGCGTTCCGGCTTGCCGTGCAGGTCGGAAACGAACAGGCTTTTGGTGCGGCTTTCTGTCATTGATCCCCTGATTCAATTGCCGATGCACCGGCCCAAGCACTGATGTCCCATTTCCGCCGAACCCCGCAAACAATATCCGTCAAGGCCGGCCGGTAAGGGCGCGTTCAACGATTTCAAACAGTTCTTCCCTGGTGAAGGGTTTGCAGAGGAAGGCGATTGCCCCCATTTGCAGGGCGTCAGCGGTTGTATCGACACTGGGATAGCCGGTAATTATTATTACTTCCGTCTGGACGAAATTCTCCTTTACGTATTTCACCAAATTCATACCCGAGCCGCCGAACATTTTCAAATCCGTGATGACCAGTGAAATGGGCCGTTTATTCATGACGGCAATGGCGGTCGGCACATCCGCCGCTTCCACAACTTTGAATCCTTTGGAAACCAAATTTCGGTTGATCAATTCGCGGGTGACCACGGAGTCATCGACCACCAAAATCGGATCGTAACGAGTCGAGCGAACCATATCAACCGGGTTCTCCGCCAGTTATCGGCAGTCGGACAATAAATGAGGAACCTTTGCCGACCTCGCTTTTCACCTCGATGGTACCGCCATGACCTGTAACGATGCCGTGCACCACGGATAATCCCAGGCCCTTGCCCCGTCCGACATCGCGGGTGGTGAAGAACGGGATAAAGAGCTGATTAAGAATGTCCTGAGGAATGCCGATTCCGGTATCATCGACAATCAGATATACGAATCGGCCTTCAGCGCCGGTGCTGATTGTCAATTCTCCCCCTCTGGGCATGGCCTGAATGGCATTGACGGAGAGATTAATCAGGACCTGGTTAAGTTGCGAGGGATCGGCCCAAACCGCGGGCAGTTCCTCGGCCAAATTCTTTTTTATCACTATATTTTCGGCAAAGCAGCGTGATTCCAGTAAAGGAAGGCTGTCACGCACCAGACGGCTCAAGTCGACAAATGACTTCTGGGACGGCATCTGTTGCGTAAATATCATCAAATTTTTTATAACTTCCCTTGCACTAAGCGCGGAATGGACTATTTTTTCGGCGTCCTGAGCCGCCAACGGAGGAAGTCCCCTGGAGCTTCTGATTAGTTGGGCAAATCCGAGAATGGCCGCAAGCGGCTCATTTAGTTCGTGGGCCATTCCGGCCGACAGCCGGCCGATAGTAGCGAGACGATCAGCATAACGAAGTTGTTCCTCGAGCCGGCTTTTCTCGCTTTCTGTTTCCCAATGCTCGACAATAATTCCCACCTGGCGACCAATTTCATTAATAAGAGTTCGCTCTTCCTTTAAAAAGGGGCCTTCCTCAAAAATTGGCTGTTTGGATGTATAAATGACCTCCACCTTCCCCCGCTCTCGTCCGTCAATCATTACAGGGGCAATCTGGCGATCGGGCCCTTCCTTAAAATCCGCGGAAACATAAGAACGGTCGTCAAAAGTTATTCGCGCCCTGGTAATTTCGGGGTATTGCCAGGCCGGGGGAAGCAGGTGCACAATTTCGCTCAACAGCTCTTCCAGAGGTATTCCCGGCCGCCCGGCGATGTTGGCGATACCATATAAGCAGGTCATCTCTTTATTTCTTTCACGCAGGGCCCATTGCGCCTTCTGGTGGGCCAGAGCCGCGCCTAATGTTTCCGCAATCGTTTCATAAAGACGAATGTCCTCTTTGGAGAAGAAATCGCGCCGCCGGCTGGATAAAAAGAGATAACCACGAGATTTGGCGCTTATGGGAACCACCACCAGGGCCAACGAGAGAAATTCGCCGGCGATTATTATGGTACGATCGGTGCCGTCGGCATCCGTACTGTGTAATAGAATCGGACGGGCGGTGTCGCCGATCCAAAAACTGCCGCTGCGGGTAAGAAAATTGGACGGGGCGGCGATATTTCCGGTATCGATCGCTTTCAAAATCGGCCCCGGAATCGGATCAATTTCCAATTCCCCGGCCTCAGAGCCGGTGCTTGCGGAATCGGGCAGAAGCAATTCGGTTCGAACGTCTCCATGTTCATCATAGATTGCCCGGCAACGGGTAATTTTATCATCTTCATCGATGCGGATGCTCAGCATATCGGCACCGGAGAAGATAAGTATTGAAGATGAAATCCGACGTAAGAACTCTAAACGCGAATATTCCAAATTGGCATAAGAAAGAAGCTTATGAAGCAGCTCCCGGAAACCGAATAGGACATTTCCCCTCGAATTATGGATTTTTGATGAAATCTGGCTATTTTGATCCATTGGTCAAACCCATCGATTTTAAATAGTGATCGGGGCCGTCAGACTGTCATCATATCAAAAAGGCCCTAGCCAACTCATATATTTGAATATGATAAAAATAGTTTAAAAACGCAACCAACATCGGGCATTTTTTAACCACTCGAGATTGTCGAGCGGGGCATTATTACCCACAAGGCAGGCAATCGGCCTTGTCTTTAGGGATAATAAATAGTATATCTATATCTATCGGTATTCAAAATATTTAGATTTTGTCGGGAATTGGGAGCAGAAACGGCCCTTTTAAGCATAGGCTGGATCTTGATATATGAAGGATCGAATTCTCAGTGAGATAATTGGAGCATCTATCCAACCGGAGGTTCCGTATGATGCTTTGATGCCTCGCCGGGTCAGCAATCTGCTTCTCGTGAGCAGTTTATACGACCATTATACAATTATTGAAGACGGCCGACTTTCGGAAATGCTGTTTACCGAATATCTGGATTTCGATCTGCGCTTCACGCCGTCAATCGAACGGGTTTCCACAGCCGACGAGGCTCTGGAAAAATTGCGTACGGAGCGGTTCGACCTGGTTATATCGATGATGCGGGTGGGAGAGATGAATGTGGAGGAATTCGGGGAGGCGGTTCATACGATCGCGCCGGAAATTCCGGTCATATTGCTGGCCTGCAGCGCCCGGGAGCTTAGTGTCCTGCCGCGGCCCGAAAATATGAAAAATATCGACACGGTCTTTATGTGGTTGGGGGATGTGCGGCTATTCCTGGCCATTATAAAATATATTGAGGACCGTCTTAATGCCGCTCACGACGCCAAAACCGCGGGAATCAGAAGCATAATTTTGGTCGAGGACTCGATCCAATTCTATTCCTCATATCTGCCGATGCTGTACACGGAAATCCTCAACCAATCGCATGCACTAACGGCCGAAAGCGCGAATCGAGGGCAGAAAATTATGCGGATGCGGGCCCGTCCCAAAGTCTTATTGGCCCGCACCTTTGAAGAGAGCATCCGAATTTATGAACAATACAGGGACAATCTGCTGGGCGTGATTGTTGATGCGGCGTTTCCCAAAAATGGAACGGTCGATCCGACGGCGGGGTTTCAGTTTGTCAAAAAACTGCGCGAACAGACGCCGGCGCTGCCCATTCTAATGCAATCGGACGATCAGAATGCCGATCAGGCGGCCGCCGTCAATCTGGAGTTTATCGATAAGAATTCGCCGATGCTACTGGCAAATCTGAGGAATTTTATGCAGCAGCATCTTGGTTTTGGAGATTTTGTCTTTCAGAATCCGGAGGGTCAGGTGATCAGCCGAGTCCCCGACCTGCGGACCCTGGATTGGGCCATACAGGCCGTTCCCGATGAAAATCTTTTGTATAATGTCAGCCGCTATGACTTTTTTACCTGGCTCATGGCGCGGACCGAATTCGAATTGGCCGAGGCGATACGAAGTGTTATAAGGACGGCTGACGGCGATTTGGCGAATTTCCGCCAGGAACTCCTGAAAACTCTGCGGGCCTTTCGCCGGAAGTCCATGTCAGGAATCGTATCGGAATTTTCCAGCCATATGTTTGAAAGCGGCAGCGGCTTTGTACGTATCGGCAAAGGCTCCCTGGGCGGCAAGGGGCGCGGCCTGGCATTCATAAATTCGATAATAAACTTGTACCGGCTGGAACGCCGATTTCCAGACGTAAGAATATTTGTCCCCCCCACGGCGGTTTTGGCGACGGGGGTATTTGACCGATTTATGGAAGCATCGGGGCTGCTGTCATACGCTCTCAAAGAAACCGATGATGAGAAAATTACGAGGGCCTTTTTGAATGCCGAGTTTCCGGCCGACATCCTGGAAAACCTGTGGGATTATCTGCAACTGACTCGTTATCCCCTGGCTGTTCGTTCTTCCAGTCTGCTCGAAGATGCCTCCTATCAGCCGTTCGCCGGAATTTATAGAACCCTCATGATTCCCAACAACAACGAAGATCCGGAAATTCGTCTGGAAGAACTCTGTAATGCCGTGAAGATGGTTTATGCGTCCACTTATCATGCCGATCCCAAGGCTTATATGGAATCGCTTCCCAATCGACTCGAAGAGGAAAAGATGGCGGTGATTGTGCAGCAGATCGCCGGTCGTCGGCATGATACGTATATGTATCCCAATTTTGCCGGGGTCGGCCGCTCCATAAATTTCTATCCCATGCCGGGAATAAAATCGGAGGACGGTGTGGTCTCGGTTACCCTGGGGATGGGAAAAGCGGTGGTTGACGGCGGTCGATGCGTTCGCTTCTGCCCGGCGGCCCCGACCAAACCGATTCAATCTTTTTCACCGGAAGATTATCTGGATAATTCGCCGAAAGATTTCCTCGCTCTGGATCTGGCCCATGCCGGACCAAAATCGGCGGGAGAAAATATAGACTCGATTGATCTGGTCGCGCTCGATATCGAGACCGCCGCCAAACATGGAACATTATACTCGGTCGGATCGGTCTATTCCCGCGAAAACGATGCCATTTATGACGGTATCTCCCGACCCGGAGTCAAGTTGGTAACGATGGCCGGAATATTGAAGGGAAAAATTTTTCCACTGGCGGAGATAATGTCATTTTTAATGAAGGTCGGAACGGCGGCGTCATCCTGTCCGGTCGAAATTGAGTTCGCGGTCAACCTCTCCGATGGCCCGGGAAAACCTCATGAATTCGCCTTTCTGCAAATACGGCCCCTGGTCCTCGGCTCGGAAATTCAGGAAATCGAAATCGATAATATCGATATGAAGGAAGCGGTCTGTATTTCCAATATGGCGCTTGGAAATGGTTTTATCCGGGATATCTGTGACGTGATTTATGTCAAGAAGGATAAATTCGAGCGGAACATGACAATCAAGACGGCGGAGGAGCTGGGTCAGCTCAATGCCCGATTGAAAAAAGAAAAACGGCCCTATCTTCTAATCGGCCCGGGCCGCTGGGGCAGTTCCGATCCCTGGTTGGGGATACCGGTAAAATGGGCGCAGATTTCGGGTGTGCGATGCATTGTCGAAACCGGATTCGAGGATATGCAGGTTGATCCTTCGCAGGGGTCGCACTTTTTTCAAAATATCACATCATTTGGAATTGGTTATCTTACGGTCAGTCCTAATTTGCGGTCCGGCGATTTTCTCGATCTGGCCGGTTTTGATAAGCTTTGCGCCGAATCAGAGACCGAACATCTGCGGCATGTCAGGCTTGTGGCGCCTCTCAAAATTGCCCTCAACGGCAGAAAGAATTTCGGGGCCATCCTAAAATCATCTTGAGAAAGTCGGCCCTCAAAGAAGATCGGCGGCGAATGGCTGCGGTTTCCGGCAAAAATTATTTTTATTCGATGTGCTCGCCAGTGATTTGACCAAACGGGACATTTTCAATGGATTTGAAAGAATTACTGTGAGCTAGTTTGTTCATAAGATCGAAGCCGACACTTGAAATACAAGGTCAAATTCAGACAATTTCATATTCTTTGAGGTAATGAAAGCTTTTCGGGAAAATAGAATCTGTGCGGAATTCAAACCCTTAGCGAGCCACGGAACGCCCTGGCGGCATAGTAGGATTCCGCACCGTTGTGATACACGAAGACTTTGCCGTAACGGCGATCACAAAAGAGAGCGCCGCCGAGTTTTCTAATATCAGAAGGGGTTTGCACCCAGCTCGACGTTTTCGTATCGAAATTTCCAAGTTTTTGCAATTCCCGATATTGTTCCTCCGTCAAAAGATCAATGTCCATAGCGGCGGCCATATCCATAGCGCTGTCTTTCGGTTTATGTTCTTTCCTTGACTCCAGCGCTTCACGGTCGTAACAAACACTTCTGCGGCCTTTGGGACTTTCGGATGAACAATCGTAAAAAACAAATTCGCCCGTCTTTTTATCAAGACCGACAACATCCGGTTCACCGCCGGTTCTTTCCATTTCATTTAGTGACCACAATTTTGCAGTATTCGCTTCCAGCTTAGTTTGTAAATTGGCCCATTCAAGACCTTTATGACGGTTCATGTTTTTCTCAAAACGGGCTTTCAACGCTCGGAGTAGTTCTTCTTGTTGTTCCGGTGACAACACTTTTCTACTGCTAGTATTTCCGTTCATATTCTAATATTACCTCGCTTGAATGGGGGTGTTATACGTAACATTGCCCGTATTTATCTTGGCAGTTCGTCACCCGTTACTCCCGACGCCCAGGCTTTTTCTCAATCGCGGCAAGCGCAGGATTACTTCGGCTTGCCTAACGCTGCGCATTTGGGCGTGGTCAAGCCCGAATAATTGAGCAAAATATGATACGTTGCCGTATTATAAGAAGGAAGTAAAATCGTGGGCTGATCTGGTCTATGGCGGCCCCAATATCACTCTCCCCAGACTTCTGTCGACTTCCAGTTCCCGGTCCGGTTACACTATGCTCAGGTTGGCGGAAGTCGTTGGAAGACAATGGAGTCCAATTCGATTTAGAGATTACGACCTCCAAACACCAGGGTTTTCACTTTTCCCTCAGGCACGTCCCATATCAGGACCGCCCATTATGCCGACTCATTGGCCGCTGCTTTAAATACGCTCGTGCCTGCCTCCGATACCGGGAAAATTGACATCTATCGTGGATAATGTGGATACATTTCGTCAAGCCTTACGCTAAAATAGACACAGGTGATAGACAAAAGGAACATTGCAGTATCGTTCGGTGTAATAAGATGGATATTGGTACGTCTATTTCTAGTTAAGCGCTGGACGTACAGAGAGGAGAACACGATGAAAAACGAACAGGTGGCACCTGAGACGAAAGGTGTTACGGTGAAGTTACTTACAACGGTAGACCTTGGCCCTGAGATCGAGGGCATGCAAGGGCGCCAACTTCGAATGCGTATGGTGACTATCGATCCGGGAGGCGTTTTCGGCCCGATTCACGACCATAAAGGCAGACCAGGCACCGTCTACATACTGCAAG